>JAAYDG010000052.1 GCA_012729355.1 Clostridiales bacterium | reverse complement strand
TACGGCTACACGACGGGGAAAAATGCCACAGACTCGGCTATGATCATCGACGCCATGGATATCCTGTATTCCGACAACGTGGAGGGGTTCTGCCTGGTCACCAGCGACAGCGATTTTACACGGCTCGCATCCAGACTTCGGGAATCCGGCATGATGGTCGTAGGCATGGGCGAAAAGAAAACTCCGAAAGCGTTTATATCCGCATGCAACAAGTTCAAATATCTGGACATTCTGTCCGGCGGAGCGAACATGGGCGCCGACAAGAGCAAGAGTTCCTCCAGATCCAGGTCCTCTTCCTCCAAGACAGCCAAAATCGTTCCACCCAAGCAGGCAAGCAAGACGAAAGCCCCCACGAAAGTGGATAAAGAGCTCAAGAGCGACAAATACAAAGCACCCGATGTGGGCATCGTCCCCGTAGAGGACGACGATGATTTTCTGGGCGACGAAGTGACGAGCCTGGAAACCATTCGGACCGCAATTGCCACCATCATCGCAGAAAACTCCGACGAAGACGGCTGGGTCTCTATCAGCGACCTGGGGAATCGCCTGCTGAAGCGCTATCCGGACTTCGATGTCCGCAACTACGGATTTCCCAAGCTGACCCCTTTCCTGAAGTCGTTAAAAGGCTTCGAAATGAAATCGATCCGAAACGAGAACTCCAGTGTACGGCAGGTGTTCCTCCGGGAACTGCAGCTCGACCGGGAATGATATGACCCAAGAAGAACGAGTCGAAAAACTCCGCCTGCGGCTGCGGGAAATGCGCCGCTACGAAGAAGCGCTGCTGGATCAGGGCGTTTCTTTCGTTGCAGGCGTCGATGAAGTGGGCAGAGGGCCGCTTGCCGGACCGGTCACCGCTGCTGCGGTGATCCTTCCCGCGGACTGCCGCATCCTCGGGATCGACGATTCCAAAAAACTGAGCCCGATGCGGCGGGAAACACTGGCAAAAGAGATCCAAGCCCAGGCGATCTGCTGGGCTCTGGGCTGGTGCGACAACCACCGGATCGACGAGATCAATATCCTGCAAGCCACCCGGGAAGCCATGTCCGCGGCACTGAGAGGGTTGGCGGTCCGACCCCAACACGTGCTCATCGATGCACTGACGCTGCCGGAATCGGATCTGCCGCAGACGGCCATCGTCCGGGGCGACAGTCTTTCTGTCAGCATCGCTGCGGCGTCGATCCTGGCCAAGGTGGCCAGAGATGCCAGAATGCAGGAATATCACCGCCTCTATCCCGGATACGCATTGGATCGAAACAAAGGGTACGGCACCCGGGCGCATTTCGACGGACTGGACCGCCGGGGACCCTGCCCCATCCACCGCAAAAGCTTTTTGCAGAATTATACGGAAAGAGGAAACCAATGGAATACAAGCCGATAGACCCCCGACGGAAAGAGGAACTCAAAGCGTTGTTGGAAAACGAGATCCTTCGATTCCTTCCCCATGCGGAAGAACTGAGCAATTGGCTGTTTCGGCATCCGGAAATATCCGGTCGGGAGGAGCATTCCGCGAAAAAGATCGCCGCACTGCTGGAGCGGGAAGGATTCCGCGTCACTCATCCAATCGGCGGCGTCACCACAGCGTTTCGGGCTGTCGCCGGAAACGAAACCCACCGCAGGAAACTGGCGATTATGGCCGAATACGATGCGCTGCCGGACCTGGGACACGCCTGCGGTCACAATGTGAGCGCAGCCATCAGCGTACTGGCGGGGCTGGCCTTGCGTCCTTTGCAGGATGCGCTGGATCTGGACGTGCACGTGATCGGGACCCCTGCGGAAGAACGGGGCGGCGGGAAAGTCACATTGGTCGAAAACGGGGTGTTTGACGGATATGACATGGCCATGATGGTCCACTTGTATGACAGCAATCTGTTGTCCCCGCTCTGCCTGGCATTGATGGGATACACCTATACATTCGAGGGGAAGGCGGCGCACAGCGCCGCAGCGCCCTGGGAAGGGAAAAACGCCCTGAATGCCGTGCAGCTGATGTTCCACGGAGTCGATATGATGCGCCAGCACGTACAGCCGGATGTGCGCATTCACGGCATCATCCGGGAGGGAGGACAGATCTCCAATATCGTTCCCGAAAAGGCAGTCTGTGAATTCTGCGTGCGGGCCAAGGAGCAACATTATGCGGAAGAAGTCCAGAGACTTGTGGACGACTGTGCCAAAGGAGCCGCCCTAGCGACCCAGACCCTCTTTGAGAAGACCGTCACATATCCGGCCTATGCCGATTTGAAAAAAAACGAACCGGGACTGGCTGTCCTGGCCGAAATCTACGGAGAACTGGGGCTGGAATTGAACGGAGATCCCGACAAAATTTTCGCTTCCACCGATGCGGGAAACGTAAGCTATGTATGTCCCACTTTCCATCCCAGCCTGCAGATCGCACCGATGGGAACGGCCCTGCATACCCTGGATTTTGCAGCGTACGCCGGCGGAGAAGCCGGACGGAAGGCGCTGCCTGTGGGCGCCCGGATCATCGGACTGCAAGCGCTGAACCTGTTCAGCGACGATCGCCTCCTGGACGACGTGGCCCGTCACTTCTCCGATTGAGGGTTTACAGCAGTTTTCGATAATACAAACCGCCGGTCCTTGGAAAAGCCGGTGGTTTTTGATTCAGATACAGGGCTGAAATGCTCTTGCACGCCTCTTGGGATTCGGTCGTAAAGTACAACGTCTGAAAGTCCAGTTTCGGGACCGACTTGTCCGCCACGTAAACCGGTACGCTGTTCAGCAGTTCAACATATTTTCTTTCTCTGCAGAGCAGCGTGAATTCGATCCCCTTTCTGTCCCGGAGCGTGTGCTGCCCGCTGCAGTTCCCACAGCCTTCCGGACTGCGGGCCGGACAGGCCCGCAGCTTCATCAGCGGGAGATAGCCGTAGCCGATGATGCCCCTTTGCAATGACCCCTGCAGTTTTCGCACCCGGGAGAACGACCCTTCGATGGACAGCGTGGCATCGGCCAGTCCAAGCTTCCTGTATTCTTCCAGCGCATAGCTGTTCAACAGGTTCAAAGCGGGGCCGCCGTGAGGAACCAACCCGAGATCCAGCGCCAGGCCCACGGCGCCCGGGTTGTCGCAGAGCACGTGCGTCAGACCCATTTTTTTCAATGATTCCAGCCGGTGCAGCGTCTCTCCTTCCTCGGAGGGGAAAACCAGGGACGGGATTTCTCCGATCAGGGGGCTTCCGCCGATCCGAAGCAGTTCGGGATGCGCCAAAATCTCGGCCAGAGGAACAATCAGCCGGTGGGCTCGGGCCCCTTCGAAAATCTGTTCGAATCGCTCGAAACGGAGGCGGAGCTCCCCACGTTCCGGCGGATTGTACGCAGGAAGTCTTTGGAGAGCCGCTTTGGTGCGGGTATAGACAGGCCGGGGATTCCGTCTCTCGGTCAGCGCATTCAGTCCCTCCCGCCGCAATGCGTTCAATTCTCCCGCGGACATCGTCAGTCCGCTTTGGATCCGCACGTCGAGCCGGCCCGGCGCGTAAGGGGTGCCGCCGGTCTTTCGGAGGCTCCGTTCGGCCACATCTTCGGTCAGGTCTTTTTGCACGGCGCGCCGGGGCACCGGTCCTCGAAGGGATACCGTACAACGGCCGTCGGACAGCGTGAGTGCAGCGGGGAGGCTTTCGGCGATCGTCAGCGCCATGTCCACCGGAACGGCGGCCGTATCCGACGCTGTTTCCGGTAATGCGGCGAGCGCTTTCGCGGAAGCCTGAACATCTTCTCTTGTTCTGTGTCCGAACATGGCTGCATTGCGCTTTCCTGTCAGATAGCCGTCGGTGAATCCGCTCCTGGAAAAAAGCGCCCGCAAAAGATCCGTATCCGGCGGACGGTGTTCCATGGCATCTCTGCAGGCGCCGACTGCCGCAGCCACGTATTCGGGCCGCTTCAGGCGTCCTTCGATTTTAAAGGCGCTTATCCCGGCTTGCGTCAACGGTTCCAGATGATCCAAAACCGACAGATCCTTGAGAGAAAGGGCGTACTGCCGGTCGCCCAGCCGAAAATCCAGGCGGCAGGGCTGGGCGCACAACCCCCGGTTCCCGCTGCGGCCGCCGATCATGGAGGAAAGATAGCAGTTTCCCGAAACACAGGTGCAGTGTGCGCCGTGGACGAAAACTTCCAACGGCAGCGCCGTGCCTGCGGCGATCTGCCGGATCTCGTCCAAAGACAACTCTCTGGCCAGCACCACACGGGCAAACCCCATGCGCTCCAGCAGGACCGTACCCCGAACGTTGTGGATCGCCGTTTGGGTGGAAGCATGCAGAGGCAACTGCGGATACAGTGTTTTTGCCATGAGAAAGACAGCCGGATCCTGAACGATCAAGGCGTCCACACCGGATTCGGCAGCAGCCGTGACCGCCGTTTCTATCGAAGGCAACTCTTCGTCGGTCACCAGCGTATTGAGCGTTACGTACACGCGGACGCCCCGGGCGTGACAATATGCCGTCACTTCGGGCAGTTCTTCGGCTTGAAAGTTGCGTGCTCCCTGCCTGGCGTTGAATCCCGGCAGTCCCAGATAGACAGCATCCGCACCGGCCCCCAGGGCGGCCTCCAGTTGCATACGGTTACCGGCCGGCGCCAGTATTTCCGGCGGCTTCTTCATGCGAGGCACGCTAATACTTGCTCAGCAGGCCGTCGTCGATGGGAATGACACATCCATTGACACCGTTGGCCTTTTCGGAGCAGAGGAACACCATCACTTCGGCCACTTCCGCCGTAGACAGGGCTTTGTTTCTCATGTGCTTCGTTTGGATCTCGTCCCAGGTACCCCGCTCTTTGTCGATATCCAACATGGGTGTATCGATCACGCCCGGCGCCACAGCCAGTACGCGGATCCCGTAGGGCGCCAGTTCCAGGGCCGCGGATTTGGACATCATGGAAATGGCGCCTTTGCTTGCGTGATAGTGGATGATTTTGGGACTGGCCACTTCGTAGAACACACTCGACACGTTCATGATGACACCTTTGATCCCCAACTCGATCATTTTTCTGGCCGCAGCCTGCATGCCGAAAAAGCATCCGTACTGATTGACCCGGATCACCTGATCGTATTCCCCGGCAGTCATATCGATGAAAGGAATGCTCGTACAGATCCCTGCATTGTTCACCATCACGTCGATCCGTCCCCACTGTGCCACCGTCCGATCGATCAGGTCGATCATCTGTTTCTGGTCGGACACGTCTCCCCGCAAAATTGACAGATCTGCGCTCTTCGCTTCGTCGACCAGCTCCTGCAGTTTGTCGAGACGCCGACCGGTAGTCATCACTTGATAGCCCTCTGCCAGAAATTTCAGCACACACCCTTTTCCGATCCCGGTGGCCCCTCCGGTCACCACTGCCACTTTCTGTTCTGTTTGCATCGATTCTTCCCTCCTGTTTCCTGTTCTGTTGCCTCGCTGTTAATACATCACGTCTCCCCCGTTGACTTCGATTACCTGCCCCGTCATAAAGGATGATTCCTCCGAGAGCACAAACCGCACAACGGGCGCAATATCCCCGGGTTTTCCGATCTTTCCCAGCGGAATGTCCGACCGGATCCGATCTCTGTCGATCGGCATTTCATCCAGGATCCGAGTCTCCACAAAGCCCGGCGACACGGCGTTGACACGAATGCCTTTCGCGGCAAAGAGTTTGGCGAACGTAACGGTCATGTTGTTGATGGCCGCTTTGGACGTGCCGTAGGGCATGCTCACAAAAGCGCCCCCTGTTTTCCCCGCACCGGATGAAATATTCACGATGCTGCCTCCGGGAGAAGTGATCTTCTCCAGCGCATGGCGCGTACAGAAATACGTGCCCTTCACGTTGACGCCGAACATCAGATCCCAGTGTTCCTCCGTGAGATCCTCGTATCGAACATAGGGACACACCGCCGCATTGTTCACAAGATAATCGATCCTCTCCACTGTGCCCATGGCCCGGACCACTTCCGCTTCTTTCGATACGTCAAACGGCAGCGGCAGAATTTCCAAAGAACGGACTTCGGCTTCGCCCAGAAGATCCGACAGGCTCTCCCTTGTACGACCGTTGGCGTAGACTTTCGCCCCGGCGGACGCCAGTTCCAATGCGATCGCTTTGCCGATGCCCTTGGCGGCGCCGGTGACGATTGCAATTTTTCCTTTCATTACACACCTCCTGCTAGACTGTGCTTCCTGTGGTGCCGCAGCCTGCCGGCTGCGGATTTCAGTGTATCATCTCCCCCGGCAGGCCGTCAATCGCCGCCGTTTTACAAAGAGGTTCTTCCTGTGATATGATAGCCTCCGGAGGAAGGATGGGAACGATGAAACAACCGAAACTGCTGGCTCCGGCAGGAGATATGGAAGGCGCGTTAACAGCGCTGAAGTACGGTGCTGATGCTTTGTACTGCGGCGGTCCGCTGCTGCAGCTTCGCGCTGATACGGCCGGGATGGACGAAGAGACGCTGTCCCGCGTGATCCGCACGGCCCACGACCGGGAGAAACTCGTGTACGTGACCGTCAACAGCTTCGTCTACAGCCGGGAGATCCCTGCGCTGGCACCCTATGCCAAACGCCTGGAAACCATGGGCGCGGACGGACTGATCGTCTCGGACATCGGAGCGCTTGCGGAAATCCGAAATGCTGTGCCCCACATGGAACTCCACTTGAGCACACAGGCCAACTGCATGAATTACAAGGCTGCCCAAGTGTACTACGACCTGGGCGTGCGGCGCATCGTCCTGGCCAGAGAGCTGTCCTTGGCCCAGATCGCGGAAATACGGGCGCACATACCCGACGATCTGGAGCTGGAAGCTTTCGTGCACGGTGCCATGTGCATGGCTTATTCGGGCCGCTGTTTGATCAGTTCTTTTCTGACGGGCCGCAGCGCCAACCGGGGAGACTGCACCCAGTCCTGCCGGTGGAATTACCATCTGACGGAAGAAAAACGTCCGGGCGAATACTTCCCCGTAGTCGAAGAAGCCGGCGGCACCGCACTCCTCAGTTCCAGGGAACTGTGTACCGTCGCTTTTCTGGATCGGCTGCAGGACGCCGGCGTCTCCTGCTTCAAGATCGAAGGACGCATGAGAACCCCTTATTCCATCGGCGTCACGGTCAATGCCTATCGGATGGCCATGGACAAAACTGCGCCCGTGGACGCATTGCTCCGGGAGCTGGACACCACCAGCCACCGTCCCTACTGCAGCGGCTTCTATCTGGAGGATCCCCTGGCGCTCGTCCCGGACACCGGCGGATACGTGCGCAACTGGCTGTTCGTGGCCACGGCCTCGGAAGAGGCTTCCGGCGGAGTGGTCCCCGTACAGACCCGAAACCGCTTTGCCGTGGGAGACACGCTGGAAGTGGTCTCCCCGGGCCAAACGGGAAGAGCATTCAAGGTGGGCCGCATCCTGGACGAGTCGGGACAAGAACTGCCCCTGTCCAACGTGCCCATGCGTCTTGTTACCGTGGATTGTCCCCACGCCGTGCAGGCAGGCGACCTGTTCCGGAAAGCGATCGGCTGAACCGGCGTATTGTTTGTTCGTAAGAACTGGTATATAATCAGCAGGTGAGATCAACCGTTACCTTGGGATGAACTGAACGAAAGAGAGAGTAGTCATGAACGCATTGAACGATTTTTCCCGACTGGAGCCCGCCGTTTTCGTGAAAGCGAAAGAAAACTTCGGTACGCCGGTGTATCTGTACGACGAAGCCTTGATCATCGAACGCTGCAAAGCGGTGCTGAATATGCCCAATGCCTACGGACTGGATGTGCGCTTTGCGATGAAGGCAAATTCCAACCGCACGATCCTGCAGATCGTGGATCAACAGGGCCTCCTGATCGACGCCAGTTCCCTGAACGAGGCCAAGCGCGCAATCCTGGCCGGTATCGATCCGTCAAAGATTTTCCTGACCACTCAGGAAGTCCCTGCCGGACAGGAAAGAAACGACCTGGAAGAACTGATGAAAAAAGGCCTCAAGTATAATGTGTGCTCTGTGCGGCAACTGGAGTTGATCGCTGATTTTGCACGGGAAAACCATATCGATCTGTCCATGCGCATCCATCCGGGCATCGGTTCCGGCGAAAGCGCCACGCGCAACACCGGGGACAAGTACTCCTGTTTCGGCGTCCATCGCTCCGACCTGGAAGACGCCTTGGCCTTCGGGAAAGAAAAAGGTCTTCGCTTTACGGAGGTTCACGTCCACATCGGTTCCGGAGGAGATCCGGAGATCTGGAGAAGCAATATCGATCTGGAATTGGGCATCGTGGAAACGTATTTCCCCGACTGCGACACAGTGAGCTTCGGCGGCGGCCTCAAGGAAGCCCGCATGCCGGGAGACATCTGCGCCGACATCGATTTTCTCGGAAGCTATGCCAAAAAGCGGTTTGAGGAATTCTATCAGAGAAACGGACGCAAAATGAAGATGGAAATCGAACCGGGCACCTACATCGTGGCCAATGCGGGCTACGCGATCACCGAAGTGCTGGACAAGAAGACCACCGGCGAAGACGGGTTCCATTTCATCGTCGTGAACGGCGGCATGGAGATCAATGCCAGACCGACCCTGTACGGATCCCAGCACCCCTTCTACATCCTGTCCAAGGACGGCAGTCTGCTCTCCACGGACTTTGACCTGCCGGATACCGCGTACGAAGCCATCATCGTGGGCCGTTGCTGTGAGAGCGGCGATTCCCAGTGCCTGGACAGTCAACATAACATCGTGGAACGCACCATGGCCGAACCCCAAATCGGCGATTTGGTGGTGATCGGCGGTGTGGGCGCCTACTGCTCTTCCATGACACCCTTCAACTATAATTCTCACGTTCAGATCCCCGAGGTGCTGGCCGCCGCCGACGGAACGGTGCGGCTGATCCGCAAAGGCCAGTCTCTGGAGCAGATCGTGCAGAACGAACTGTAGCAAACCAATCAAAAAACTGCGGAAATCAGCTGTTTCCGCAGTTTTTTAATGTCCCGGTCGCATCAATCCTTTAATCTGGGGTCCAGCGTGTCCCGCAGAGCATCGCCGAAGAGATTGAACCCCATAACGATAACGACGATCATCAGTCCGGGGAATATGGAAATCCAGGGCGCTTCCATGAGGTAGGATTTCCCCGAATTCATGATCGCGCCCCAGCTGGGCGTGGGCGGCTGGGCGCCCAGTCCCAGAAAGCTGAGTGACGCCTCCACGATGATGGCTTTGGGCACTTCCAACGTGGTCAGCACGATGACAGGCGCCAGCGCATTGGGCAGCATGTGCCGGAATATGATCCTGCGGTCTCTCATTCCCAGAACTCTTGCGGCCTGCACAAATTCCTTCTCTCTCAGGGAAAGAAACTGTCCTCTGACCAATCTGGCGAATCCGGACCAGCTGACGATGGCCATGGCGATGATCATGTTGATCAGGCTGGGGCCCAGCGCTGCCACGAACACGATGGCCAGCAGCGTCACGGGAAAGGACCAGGCGATATCGGTGATTCCGGAGATGACGTAATCCAGCGCGCCGCCGTAATAGCCGGCCAGAGCGCCCAGGATCGTACCGATGAGCAGGGAGATTCCCACAGCCAAAAATCCGACCGTAAAAGAGATCCTCGTACCGTAGACGATCCGGCTGAACACATCCCGCCCGAACTCATCGGTCCCAAGGATGTTTCCGAACCCGGGCGCTTTGAGCATCTCGGGCAGATTCATCGCATCGTATTCGTAGGGCGCGATCACCGGAGCGAACACAGCGAGCAGGAACAACAGAAAAATCACCGTTCCGCCGAAGCGCGCCATTTTGTTGGCGAACAGCTGTTTCAGGAAACGTGCGAATCTTCCTTTTCGTTTCATTTTGTCCCGATCAAGCGCAAGATCTGTCAATGGGAATACCTCTCACTCTCTGTCGTTTCTAATACTTGATCCTGGGGTCGGCTACCGCGTACAGGATGTCCGCCAGCAGATTGCCCAGCAGGATGAATGCCGTCAGGACCAGCATGGCGCCCTGTACCACGGGATAGTCTCTCGCAAAAATGGCATCGACCATCAGCCGGCCGATCCCCGGCCGGTTAAAGACGATTTCCAGCGTAACGGAGCCTCCTATGATCCATCCGATGCGCATGCCTAACAGCGTGATGACCGGGATCAGCGCATTTTTCAGTGCGTGCTTGCTGATCACGGTGTTTTCTTTGAGTCCTTTCGACCGGGCCGTCCGGATGTAATCCTGTCCGACCACTTCCAGCATGCTCGAACGGACCATCCGCGCCGTGACGGCTGCGTCGGTGAGACCGGCGGCAATGACGGGAAGCACGAGATGCTGCCAGGTCCCGTATCCGGACACCGGAAACCATCCCAGTCTGAATGCAAAGAGGTACAGCAGGATCAGACCGAACCAGAACGTGGGCATGGAAATGCCCACCAGCGCAAAGGACATCGCTGCATAGTCCAGCTTTGAGTTCCTGTGAACGGCTGCGACGATACCGATGGGAATGGCCAGCGCAAAGGAGGTGATCAGCGCCCACACCCCTACTTCCAGCGTAACGGGAAGTCGCTGCAGAATCATTTCGGCTACCGGCCGCTGCTGCAGGATGGACGTACCCAAATCGCCTTTCAGCAAATTCCTGACAAACACAAAGTATTGCGTGATCAGCGGGCGATCCAGCCCCAGGCTCTTCGTCACGTTTTCATAGACTTCCGGCGTAGCGTTCGGTCCGACGATGAGGTCTACGGGACTGCCCGGTGCCAGATGCAGGATCATGAATATGATCACGGTCAGGCCAAACAGGACAGGGATCATCATGATCAACTTTTTAACGGTGTATTTCAGCACGATGCGCTCCTCGTTCAGCAAGTACTTTACTGTGGTATTTCAGCATCACGGAATGCGGGGTTCTCCCTCCGTTCGGGAAAACCCCGCGCAAAGAACAGTTTATTCTGTGATTAGATCGGTGCCGTCGTTGTACTGGGGCAGCCAGGGGTGGTATTGGAGATTTTTGACTTCGTTCCGGACAGCCATCAGTTTCTCCGGGATATAAATGGGTGCCCAGACAGCCTGTGAAATCAGATGTTTTTGGACTTCATGATAACCCAGGGCTCTCGCTTCCCACGTGGGAGATGACGCCGCGGCATGGATCAGATCATCCGTCCTGGAGTCGTTCCACCGGGAATGGTTCGGATAGGGCAGTTGGCTGGACAGCAGGAACCAGTCCAGAATGTCGGCGTTCGGCCAGCTGTACAGCCGCAGGAAGAGCTCCTGTTCTCCGGTCTTGAGCATCGCCGTATAACTGGAGCTGTCGTACAGTTGAAGATCCGCATTGATTCCCACGGCTTTCAGTTGACTCTGCAGAACTTCCGCCAGTCTGCTGTATTCCGTGGAATTTTCCGCCGCAAGCTTGACGTTCAGGCCATCGGCGTATCCGGCTTCCGCCAGCAACGCTTTTGCTCTTTCCACATCGTATGCATATCCGTCTTTTTCGCTGTCGGCATAGTATTCGCTCTTCAGTGCCGGCGGGAGATATCCGTGGGCAGGCGTTCCGATTCCCCGAAATACATAGGTGATGATTTCCTCTTTGTTGATCGCATGATTGATTGCCTGGCGGACCCGGAGGTCGTTAAACGGCGCTTTGTCCGTCGCATAGGCCAGATATCCCAGTTTTGTCGCATCTCCGCGATGAATCGTCACATCGGGCTCGTCGGCCACTTTGTCCACGAAGGTCGCAGGAACGTCTCTCAATATATGGACATTGCCCGCAAGCAATTCCATGAGTCTCGAATTTTCGTCAGGAATGGTCTTCAGAATGATTTTGTCGATTTTTGACGGCCCTGTGTTGGCCATCCATGCGGGGCCCCAATCGTATTCGGGATTTTTCGTCAGAACGATCTCGTCGCCCTGTCTCCATTCCTCGAACATATACGGCCCGGTCCCGATCACGTACTTCACACCGTATTCGTCTCCGTACTGCTCATAAGCCTCCTGATTGATGATTCCCGCCGCTGTGTTGGAAAGCACGAACAGCAGGTTGGGGAACGGTGTTTTCAGGATGATGTCCACCGTGTGGTCATCGATCACGTCCACTCCGGCAATGGCGGCAAAGTCGCTCTGGGCCGGAGAGGCCGTTTCCGGATCGAGGATGGTGTCCAGCGTCCACTTGACATCGTTGGCTGTCAGCGGATTGCCGTTGTGGAACGTGACATCCTTGCGCAGATGAAACGTCCATACGAGGCCGTCTTCCGAGGTTTCCCAGGACTCGGCCAGTCCCGGCTCATAATTGAAATCATAATCTCTTGATATCAGTCTGTCGTAAAGATAGACCAGCGCATCGGAGTACCAGCCCGTCTTGATGTGGTTCAGGGTTTCGGCATCTCGCTCAAAGCCCACGACCAGAACTTTCTCCTGTGTGTCTGCAGGTTCCGTTGTTCCCGGAGAGCAAGCAGCCAAAATCGATGAAACAGCGAATAATGCCAGTAATAGAACCGCCTTCTTTCTGAAAATCGTTTTTCTCATGTTCTTTTCCTCCAACTATTCAACAGCATACAAATGACAATCTACTGCATGACCACCTCCTACATCGATCGTTTGGGGTTCTTCGTGATAACAGCGTTCCATGACGTTGGGGCACCGGCTGTGGAACCTGCAGCCTTGACCCTGCTCCGTCATGCTGGGCATGTCCCCTTCCAGCAGGACCCGCTCTTTTTTCATATCGGGATCGATGCTGGGCACGGAGTCCAGAAGTGCTCTGGTATAGGGATGAGACGGATGGGCGAACAATTCTTCGCTGTCTGCTGTTTCAACGATTTTACCCAGATACATCACAGCGATCCTTTTGCTGAGATGCTTCACGACACTCAGGTCGTGCGAAATAAACAGATAGGCAATGTTGAAATGCTTCTGGAGATCCTCCAGAAGATTTACCGTCTGCGCCTGAATCGACACATCCAGCGCGGAGACCGGCTCGTCGCAGATGATCAGCTTCGGATCCACCGCCAACGCTCTGGCCAGGACGATCCGCTGCCGTTGTCCGCCGCTGAGCTCGTGGGGATACCGGGAAAGGTACGCCCTGTTCAGTTCGACGGTTTCGATCAGTTCGGCCGCGCGTTTCCGTCTCGCCTGCTTCGATCCGTAGTTGTGTATATACAGCACCTCCTCGATGGCATCTCCGATACTCATTCTCGGGTTCAACGCGGCAAAGGGATCCTGAAAGATCATCTGAATATTTTTGCGGACTGCATTCAGATCCTGTTTGCCGAGTTGAAGGATATCCTTTCCTTCAAACAGAACCTGTCCGGCTTGCGCTTTGATCAGGCGGATCATCGCTCTGCCCGTAGTGGTTTTCCCGCAACCGCTTTCTCCCACAAGACCCAGGGTCTCGCCGTAACCGATGCGAAAACTCACGTCGTCCACAGCCTTTACGTGGCCGACGACCCGGGGAAGAATCTCTCCCTTGACGGGAAAGTGCACTTTTAAATTGCGGACCTTCAGAATCATATCCTTCATGCGATCATCCTTGCGATTCATATTTCCAGCAGCGCACTTTGGTATCTCCCGACTGAAACATGGGCGGCTCTCGGTTGAAACACTTTTCAAATGCTTCGTCGCAGCGTGTCTGAAATCTGCAGCCTGTCGTGATCTCGCCGGGCATCGGGATCGATCCTTTGATCGCATGCAACCTCTTGCGCGTTCCTCTGATGGCCGGAATCGATTCGATCAGCCCGGCAGTATAAGGGTGCTTCGGGGATTTGAATATCGTCCGCACATCGGCATATTCCACATCTCTTCCGCAGTACATGACCATCACTTGATCCGCCACCTCTGCCACAACGCCCATGTTGTGGGTGATGAGCAGTACGGACGTTCCCATTTTTTCTTTCAATTCTTTGATGAGGCTCAGAATCTGGGCCTGGATCGTTACGTCCAGAGCGGTCGTGGGTTCATCGGCGATCAGCAGGTCCGGCTCGCAGGAGAGGGCCATGGCGATCATCACCCGTTGGCGCATGCCGCCGCTCAGCTGATGCGGATACTGTTTCATTCTTTTTTCGGGCAGCGGCACTCTGACACTCTTCAGCATCTCCACCGAACGGGCAGCTGCCTCTTTGAAAGAAAAGTTTTTGTGTAAAATCAAGGACTCCATCAACTGATTTCCGATGGTGTACACAGGGTTCAGCGACGTCATGGGCTCCTGAAAGATCATGGAGAGTTGATTCCCGCGAAGCACTCTCATCTTTTCCCGGCTCAGGGCCAAGAGGTCGGTTCCGTTCAGAAGGATTTCCCCCCTTGCGATTTTACCCGGCGGATCGGGGATCAAATTCATGATCGACAGCGCCGTCACGCTTTTCCCGGATCCGGATTCGCCCACGATCCCCAGTGTCTCTCCTTTTTTCACAGAAAAACTCAGATCCTCCACTGCGGGGATCTCCTTCTTGCCGCTGTAAAAAACGGTATACAAATTTTTGACGTCCAGCACACAAGTATCCATGGTCATCCTTTATGGAACGAAAAAACAGAATGTCTCGTGTTTTTCACTTTTGACGCATGCGCTTCTCTGATCGAAACAGATCGAAACGAGCTACCGGTCCGCGTAACGGAAACTGACGGCAGCGTGAAGGAATCGCCTCATCGCCTTGCGGCGTTTGAACGGTTGAATGATGTCGATGGCGATTCCGTGAAAGGCTTCCCAGGTGAGCACCCATCCTCCGATGAGCAGACTTTCCATCAGAACGGAAGATACGACGGTGTCGGTTTCTTTCCCGCTCAGGACGGTGTACAAAAGCAACAACGTAAGGGCAATGAGCAGCAGGATTCCGGAGCCTGCGACGATGCGCTTGACTTCTTTCTTTTCCCAGAAAATCAGCGCATTATAAAAATTTCGATAACTGGTTCTGATTGTTTCTTCCTGCCGGGGATCCGGCGCTCCTGTCTCCAGATAGAACTGGATCTCCAATTCTTCTTTCAGGGGAATATCCTGAGAGCATTCCTCGAGAAAGGCAGCCAGCTCGGGATGCATATCCCGTTTTTTGAACACCGCGTTGTCCCATTCGTGGAAAAATTCCAGATAGTCGTTCAGGGAGACTTCAATCAGGATCTTCCCGTTTTCCGGATTCCGCTTGAATACTTGCTCGTAGTTTTTCTTCATGATTCATTCTCCGGATGTTTTATTATACCATTAGGATCATGAGTTTGGCTATCCCTCTCTCACGGCGAGCGGTGCAACCGCTCTCTTACACATTGAACAGAAAGTGCATGACGTCTCCGTCTTTGACGACATACTCCTTTCCTTCGCTCCGAACCAGCCCTTTTTCCTTCGCCGCGGCGATATTCCCACCGCTTTCCATGAGTTTGTCGTAGGCGATCGTTTCCACCCGGATAAAGCCTTTTTCGAAGTCTGAATGGATCTTCCCGGCTGCCTGGGGCGCTTTGGTTCCCCGCCGTACCGTCCAGGCCCGCACTTCCGGTTCGCCTGCCGTCAAAAAGGAAATGAGATCCAGAAGTCTGTAGGAGGCTTTGATCAACTGGTCCAGGCCGGACTGGCAGATCCCCAGTTCTTCCAGGAACATCTGCTTTTCCTCTTCTTCCAGTTCTGCGATCTCCGACTCCACTTTCGCGGAGATCACCACGACCTCCGAACCTTCTTCTGCGGCATAATCCGCCACCTGTCGAACATAGGGATTGTCATCCCCCAGTGCAACCTGGCTTTCGGCCACGTTGGCCGCATAGATGACCGGCTTTCCGGACAGCAGGTTCAGTCCTTTTACGATCTCCTCTTCTCCCTCGGACAGATCCATGGTCCGAGCCGTCTTTCCTTCTTCGAGGACATTCTGCACACGCAGAAGCAGGTCCAGCTCTCCGGCGAGGGCTCTATCTCCTTTGGCACTCTTCCGGATCCGCTGGATGCTGCGTTCCAATACTTCCAGGTCCGACAGGATCAGTTCCGTATTGATCACGTCGATGTCCGACAGCGGATCGATCTTTCCCTCTACGTGAACAACGCCGGGATCCTCGAAACAGCGGACCACGTGCACGATGGCGGCCACTTCCCGGATGTGCCCCAAAAACTTGTTGCCCAGTCCTTCTCCCCGGGAGGCCCCTTTGACCAACCCTGCGATATCGTAGAACTCGATGGTCGTATAGACCGCTCGCTTGGCGTGGTACATCTCGTGCAGCACTTTGATCCGCTCGTCCGGCACCGTCACGACACCCACATTGGGTTCGATCGTGCAAAAGGGATAATTGGCCGCTTCTGCCCCTGCCTTTGTAATGGCATTGAACAGCGTGCTCTTGCCCACGTTGGGCAGCCCTATGATTCCCAGTTTCAATTCTCGTTCTCCTTTTCCTGCTCTCGATCCGACGGTGCCGTTTTGCGAATCCGGATCCCGTAGACGATCAGGCAGAGCATCATCACTGCGGCGCTAAGCACCTGGGCCTGGCGAAAGGGGCCCAGCATCAAGCTGTCCGTGCGCAGTCCTTCCACAAAAAATCGCTCTGCGGAATAGAGCCCGGCATACATGAGAAAAATCTGTCCGTCGAATTTTTTGCGGCCGCTCCTGTCATACAGCACCAAGAAGATGCAGAGCAACAAGCACCAGACGGATTCGTACAGAAATGTGGGGTGCACCGGGACATCGTTCACGATGACCGCCCAAGGAAGGTCCGTAGGCCTTCCGTGGGCTTCGCTGTTGAAAAAGTTTCCCCAGCGGCCGATGGCTTGTCCCAGGGCCACGGAAGGAGCGACCAGATCGATGTATCGGGGGATGTTCAGCTTCCAGCGTCGGCTCAGGTATATGCCCAGAGCGATCCCGAAGATCAGTCCGCCGTGGATCGCCAGTCCTCCGGATCGAAAGTTCAGGATCTTGTCCGGATGCGCCATATAATAACTCCACTCGAAGATGACGTAATAGATCCTGGCACCCAGTGCGCCGGCGGGAATGCAGTAGAGGGCGATATCGACGATACGGTCCTGCTCCAATCCCGCGCCGGGCGCCCGATAGTAGGCAAGACCCACTGCCGCCAGCATGCCCGAAGCGATCATGATGCCGTACCACATCACGTCCAGGCCGAATACCGTAAAAGCCACCCGGCCCGGAGACGTGATCATGAGCGTCCTCCGCAGGACAGGAACAGTTCATATGCGGTGTTTCGCATGAACGTTTCGAACGCCGGTACATCGGTTTCGTTCCCGACGAAGCAGAGTAGAAACGGCTGAGGCGCATAGACCAGTGCCACGTCGTTGGTGATCCCCTCATCTTCTCCTGTCTTGTGCGCGATGGGAACCGCATTGCCGATGATTCCCGGAATCTTATGATTGATCTGCTGCTTCAGCAGAACGTCTTCGATGTAGGTCGATGTGGTTTCGTCCACGAATTCCCTTCGATACACCTGCTCCAGGAGGAACCCCATTTCCGCGGGGCTGATTTCGTTTTCGATACCTCGGGAGGCCGCTTCGCTGTCAAAGAGGACCCGGTTGAGCTTCGTAACGGAAAGGCCCATCTCCCGAAAAGCTTCGTTCAGCGCGTCCAGCCCGAACCGCCGGATCAGCAGGTTCGTCGCAGAATTATCCGAGAGGGTGATCATCAGCTCGCAGAGCGTGGCGACAGACACTTCCGGTTCATCGGTGAAGGCACGCAAAGCGCCGCAGCCGCCCAGTTTATCGGCATGCCGGCAGCGGATCGTTTCATCCATCCGTACCCGGCACTCCCGGGCCGATCGGCAAACGTGCATCAAAATGGGGAGTTTGATCACCGATGCCGGACAAAAAGATTCGCCGGACCGGTATTCGATCGTTTCTCCCGTGATCAGGTTTTTAAAATACATGCCGTTGTGCCCCGGCATGGAAGCGATCTGCTTCAGTATGCGTTGTTTCATCTTCGTTTCTCCCAAGCGTTCGGACCGAAAACTTTCTTACTGTCCAAACCGCACAGCCCGTCCGAGTTTATCGTTGACGAGCCGGCCGTGATCCGCTGCGATCTGCCCGTTGATCAATACGTATGCGATTCCGTCGGGCGGCAATGAAGGATCTTCGTAGGTGGCGCGATCCTGCAGCGTATCGTAATCGAACACGGTGATATCTGCATCGGAACCGACACATAAATTGCCTTTTTTCGGCAGTTTGAGACGTTCGGCCGGCATGTCGGTCATCTTTCGAAGCGCTTCGGTGAGGGAAATTTTGCCTGTTTTCACGTATTCGCAGATGAAACGGGGAAATGCGCCGGCAGCGCGGGGATGTCCCTTCGCACCGCTCCTGAGTCCGTCGCTGGCCAGCATCACGCAGGGGTGGTTCAGCGCCAGGACGATATCCTCCGGCTTCATGAAGTAGCCGATGGTCTTGGCCCAGGGCTCATTGGCCCGGGCCCAGTCAAAGATCTCTTTCGTGCAGCGCATGCCCGCATAGCGCCCGTCCACCAGCTGAACGCTGTCGTAGCCGGCGCGATATTCATCCAGGAAGCCCTCATCGTACGTCGTCGCGCCGATGGTGGTGCTGAACGCATCATAGGGGTAGCAATCGCAGCACATGTCGACCCCTTCTCTGCGATACCGATCCAGATCTTCCAGGAGTGCTTTCATCTGTCCGTAGCCGCCCATGCTTCCCACGTGGGATACTTGAACGCGCACGCCGGCTTCCCGGGCGATCTTTGCCATCTCCTCCACGGCTTCGAACACGCCGCTTACGTCTTTGCGCACATGAGCCGTCACCAGCCGATCGTCCGGGCTGCACAGCCGCGACAGGCGGATGATCTCCTCCCAGGATGTCCCGGGAACGTATTTCACGCCGAAGGACACACCCATGCATCCCTTCGCAAGAAGGTCTGCTGTTAGTTGTTCCATTCGCTCCAGTGTTTCACCGCGCACCGGCGCATACTTATCCTTTCCGCCGCAGGTGTTCCGCACATACGTGTGCCCGACAAACAGGCCCATGTTGACACAGTTCCCATGTTGATCCATATGATCCAGATAGCGGTCCGGCGGGAAATAATTCTCTCCGCAGTTGCCGCCCATGCAGGTCGTCACACCCATCAGAACCATGGATCGGGCGATATCCTGTCCCGGGGCCCCTTTTTTCTCGTCGAAAGGATCTTCGTGCATGTGCAGATCCACGAATCCGGGGCTCACGATCAGTCCGCGGGCATCGATCATCTGATCCGCGGCAGGGACGTCTTCGGTAATCGCCGCGATCCTTCCCTCCTCGATCAATACATTCGCTGTTCGATCCAGTTGTTGACGGCTGTCGATGATTCGACCGCCTTTGATCAGCACGCGTTTCATATTTCCTCCTGTTGTACGGTGAATTTTCACAGTTCTCTTCGCCCTTCCATCGCCATGGACAGCGTCACTTCATCGGTGTATTCCAAATCTCCTCCCACCGGGATCCCGTGAGCGATCCGTGTGACTTTGATCCCTGAGGGCTTGATGAGCCGGGCGATATACATGGCCGTAGCCTCGCCTTCGATGTTGGGATTTGTAGCCAGGATCACTTCTTTCACATCGCTTTGCTGCAGGCGGAGAATGAGAGATTTCAGGTTGATCTCTTCCGGACCGATCCCGTCCATGGGAGATATGGCTCCGTTCAACACGTGATAAAACCCTCTGAACTCTTTGATCCGCTCCATGGCAGACACATCCCTGGGGCTTTCGACGACACAGATCACGCCGGGGTCTCTGGATTGATCGGAGCAGACTGAGCAGGGATCCACATCGGTCAGATTTCCGCAAACGGAACAGTACTTCATATTTGCTTTCGCCTGGATGACAGCATCCGCCAACGCCGTAGCTTCCGTTTCGGATAAGGACAAAATGTAAAAAGCCAGTCGCTGCGCGCTCTTGTACCCGATCCCCGGCAGCTTTGACAGTTCGGCGATCAGCCGGGTGAGCGGTTTTGCGTAGTATTTCATCTGCGCCCTGCCTACATCATTCCCGGAGGAAGGCCCATGCCGCCCGTCACTTTGCTCATCTCCGACTGGCTGATCTCGTCGATTTGCCGCAGCGCTTCGTTGGCAGCCACCAGGACCAGGTCCTGAAGCATCTCCACATCCTCCGGGTCGCAGACGTCCGGCCGGATGGTTACGCTCACCAGCTGATGCTTCCCGTTGACGGCAACGCTGACTGCGCCGCCGCCGGCTGTGGCTTCCGTTTGCTTTTCTTCGATCTCGGCTTGAACGGCCTCCATTTTCTGCTGCATCGCCTGAAGCTGCGCCATCTGCGCCTGCATGTTGTCTTTTTTGCCGCCGGGCCGTTTTCCGGCTTTCATTCCTTTGCCCATTCCTGATCCTTTCTTCCTGCTTATATGAACGATTCCTGTATCTCCGCATCTTTGAGCAGAAGACGCATCCTGCGTCGTCTCCCTGTCTTTTCTTCCAGGATCTCTTCCAGCAGCTTCTCTTCTTTTCGAAACTGTTCTTCCTGAATGCTGTTGCTGATCTGGACCGTAAACAAGTGGTCCGTCACTTCCCGGAGAATACTCCCGCAGGTTTTGGACATCTTTGAGATCCGCTCATCTTCCAGGACACAGCGCCAGAGTTCTTCTTCGGTCTGTCCGTCCGGGTCGGGCTTCCCGACCGGCGAAGCTTTCGGCTTTTCGGCCTTCGGCTGCCGCACCTCCGTCTTTTTCTCCGTTTCTTTTTCTTTGGGCGGCCCCATGGGCTCACCTTCTTCTGTCGAAGCCATGCGAACGATGGCCAGTTCCACGATGATCCTGGGCTTCGGAGACCACTTGGCCTCCGCCAGCGCCCCGGTCAATTCGATGATGCAGCGCCTGATATTCGGCAGGGAAATGACGGCCGCCTGTTCCCGAAGGCGACGGATATTTTCCACCGACAGGTTCAGCACGTGTTCCGGATCCTTGACATATTTGATGATCAGCAAGTTGCGGAAATGCTCTACCCAATCCCGGGCAAACTGGTTGACTTCTTTTCCCTGACTCAGGGCTTCGGCAAAGAGCAGTAGCGCCTCTCCGACTTGCTTTTCCAAAACATGCTGTGTGATATCCAGGAAAACTTCCTGGCCGCACATCCCGAGAAGGTCCAGTACATCTTCGCGGGTAAGGGATCCGGATCCGGTCACACAACGATCCAGAAGGGACAGTCCGTCCCGGACCGAACCGTCTGCGTTGGAGGCAATCAGTCCCAGTGCATCGTCCTCGGCCGTGATCCCCCGCGCTTTGCAGATGTCGACAAAAAGTCCTCGGATCCGTTCTTCCGGAACACGGTGGAAATCCAGTCGGAGGCACCGGGACAAGATCGTGGCCGGCAACTTTTGAGGTTCGGTGGTCGCCAGGATGAAAACGATGTGATCCGGCGGTTCCTCCAGCGTCTTGAGCAACGCGTTGGCTGCCGGAGTGGACAGCATGTGCGCCTCGTCGACCACATAAACTTTACTGCGGCCGGAAGCAGGCGGATAGTTGACGCTCTCCCGCAGTTCCCGGATATTGTCTACGCCGTTGTTGGAAGCCGCATCGATTTCCACCACGTCCACAAACGTGCCGGCGGCGATCGCCCGGCAAACGGCACAGTCTCCACAGGGGCGCTGCCCCTGTGGGGCCAGGCAATTCAGTCCTTTGGCCAGAAGCCTGGCCGTGGACGTCTTTCCCGTTCCCCTTGTTCCGCAAAACAGGTATGCGTGTCCGGTGGTCCCGGCATCCAGCTGATTTTTTAATATGCGAACGATGTGATCCTGGCCTATCAGTTCCTGAAAGGTTTCCGGCCGGAAACTCCGGTATAATGCCTGATACATGCCCACCCTTTCCTCAAAAAAGAATTGCCTTCGGTTAGCCCCGCCGACCCGCGGAACAGGCTTCTCTGCGGCACATAAGAGCTTCCGCTTATCGCTGCTTCCTTCCGGACCTGACGAGGTTCACAGATTCTTATTGCGCAGGACCCGGACCGCAGCCGACGAAGCTATCCCAAGGCAATTCCCTATACGATATACTGCATACTATTATATGATTTATTGGTCGTTTCGTCAAGAAAGCTGTCCCGCGGGGTTCTTTCTTTTACTCCCGCCCCATCAGATCCAGAAACGCTTCCTCGTTCAGCACCGGAATACCCAGGTCCCGCGCTTTCGTCAATTTGCTTCCGGCGGCTTCTCCGGCCACAACGTAATCGGTCTTTCCCGATACACTGGAAGAAGTTTTTCCGCCTGCCTGCTCGATCAGCGTCGTGGCCTCCTGGCGGGTCATTCCGGCCAGCGTGCCGGTAAGCACGAACGTCTTGCCCGCAAAACGACCGCTGCGCCCTTCCCTTGCCCGGGAATGCATGTTGACGCCGGCTTCGGCCAGGCGATGGATCAAATCCCGATGTTTCTCCTGCCGGAAAAAATCCACCACTTCGCCGGCCACCACTTCGCCGAAATCCCGGATCCGGACCAGATCCTCCGCCGGAGCATCCATGATCTCCCACAGGGAACCGTAGGCCTCCGCCAGAGTCTTTGCGGACTGTCTCCCCACATTCCGGATTCCCAGGCCGGTGATCAGGCGGTCGATGTCGTTGTCCTTGGATCGTTCCACGGCCTCCAGGATCGCATCCACCGATTTCTGCTTTCCGACGATCCCTTGTTCGATCAATTTCTCTCTGTGCTCTCGCAGTCGATACAGATCCGCGGCATCCCTGATATATCCTTCCGAAATCAGCGCTTCCACAGCCATGGGCCCGAATCCTTCCAGATTCATGGCATCCTTGCTCGCAAAATAAGCCAGAGAACGGCTGTCTTTTGCCGGGCAGCGATCTCCCGTACAGTACAAATGAGCTCCGTCCGCTTCCTTTGCCGCCAAGGATCCGCACACAGGACAGCGGTCCGGCATCGCAAACCGGGACGTGCCTTCCGGCCTCTTGTCCCGAACCACGCTTACCACTTCCGGTATGATATCGCCCGCCTTCTGGACCAGAACCGTATCCCCGATCCGAATGTCTTTCTCGTCCATATAATCCTGATTGTGCAGGGTCGCCCGTGCGACAGTGGTTTCGGCCAGGCGAACGGGCCGGAGTATGGCCAGGGGCGTCATGCGACCGGTCCGGCCTACCTGGACGGTGATATCTTCCAGGAGAGTCTCTTTTTGCTCGGGCGGATATTTGTATGCGATGGCCCAGCGCGGAACTTTGGATGTCATGCCCAGTTGTCGGCGCATATCAAGGTCATCCACTTTGATCACGGCGCCGTCCAGCGGATAGTTCAGGCTGTGCCGGCTGTCGGCGATCTCCCGGATCACCGCCCATACCTCCGGCGCGCCGGTCGCTTCCCGGAAATCCGGACTTACTGTAAATCCTTGGGTTTCCAGCCACAAGAGCGTTTCTCGGTGCGAACCGAAAGACTTCCCCTGCGCAATCTCCAAATTGAACACGAAAAAATCCAGCTGCCTTTGGGCGACGAGGGCCGGATCCAACTGACGCATGGTTCCCGCAGCGCTGTTTCTGCGGTTCTGATAGAGCTTTCCCCCCGTCAGAACCTGCTGGCGGTTGGCGGCGGCAAAGCTTTCCGAGGACATGTATACTTCCCCTCGGACCTCAAGATATTCCAGTTTCTCCGGGATGTTTCGGGGAATACTGCGCACGGCAAGCGCATTCTCGTACACGCTCTCGCCGATGATCCCGTCTCCCCGCGTGATGGCTTCCTCCAAAACGCCGTTGCGATATCGAAGGACCAGCGTCAGCCCGTCGATCTTTTTTTCCACCACAAACACCGCATCTGGCAGTTCTCTTTGGATCCTCTCCAGAAAAGCGTCCACTTCTTCTTTGGAAAAAGCGTCCTGCAGGGATACGATCGGCACATCGTGGGGCACTTTCCGCAGCGTGCGCTTGACGCCGCCGCCCACTCTGCGCGTGGGCGTATCGGGCCGAATCAGCTTGGGATGGGCTTCCTCCAGCCTGCGAAGCTCCACCGACAGACGATCGTATTCGTAATCGCTGATCTGCGGGTCGTCTTCCTCGTAATAGAGCCGGTTGTGATGATCGATCAGCGCATAGAGCTCATCCATTCTCTCTTTGTCGTTCATTGTTCTTCCACCTTGTGCATCGGTGCCAGATCTTTGGCCAGTTTTTTTGTGCCGTACTCGTCAAAAATGACGGTCAACACATTTCCCGACGCCTCGATCACCGTGCCGGGACCGAATGTATCGTGTTGCACTTTCTGTCCTGCCTCCACATCTTTCCCGGCCAGCGTCCGCCGTTCGTCGGCTTTACCGCGCGTTGCCCTGAGACTGGCCAGAGGCGATACGTACGGCCCTTCCGAATACGGCGCCTTCCTGTCGTAACGTGCGAAAGAAGAAGCGGGAGACTTTCGATCGTAGACCGCATCGCCACACATCACGCCCCGGTCAATTTCCTTCAAAAAAAGCGATTCGCTGGTCAGTTCCGTCTTTCCGTAAAGCATCCGCCATTCGGCGCTGGTGAGAAACAGCATTTTTTTGGCTCTCGTCATGCCCACATAGCACAGACGTCGTTCTTCTTCCATCCCCTCTCCCTGATCGATGGTGCGATAGCTGGGGAATATCCCGGTCTCCATACCGGGGATGAAGACGACCGAAAACTCCAGCCCTTTGGCGGAATGGAGCGTCATCAAAGAAACAGTGTCTTCCCGCGGGTCGTGGTTATCCACATCGGCCAACAGCGTCAACTCTTCCAGAAAGGTCTCCAGTACCAGCGTTTCGCCTTGGGCGATTTTTTCTCTTTCCTTCTCGGTGATCACTGATTTGAATTCCATCAGGTTTTCGATGCGGCTTTCGGATTCCACGGTGCTCTGCTCTTCCAGCGCCGCCAGATATCCTGTCTTGACCAGGATGGCGTCGTACAGGTCCAGCACGCTCCTATTGGCCTGCTCGAGGTGCAATCCGTCGATCGCCGACACGAATGCGTGGAGGCTTTCCGCCGTCTTCTTGGGAAAGCTGTCCGTAATCTCCCGGTCTCTCAGCACGTCCATGATGTTTTGGTCGCGGACAGAGGCCAGCGTGCGGAGGCTCTCTTGGGATTTGGCGCCCAGCCCTCTCTTGGGTTCGTTGATGATCCGCATCAGCCCCGCATCGTCCTTCGGATTCATGACCAGCCGCATGTAGGCCAGCACGTCCTTGATCTCTTTCCGGTCGTAATACCGAAGACCCGACAGGACCTGATAGGGGATGCCCTTCGCTGAAAGGGCTTCCTCGAATCTGCGGGACTGCACATTCGTCCGGTAGAGGATGGCAAAATCCGAAAATGTCAGTGCGGAGTCCTTGCGCATCAGCGCTTCGATTCTGGCGCCCACATAACGCGCCTCCTCCTTGTCGTCGGAAGCCCTGTAGTAGCTGATCTTTTCCCCTTTTTCGGCTCGCGTCCACAGTTTTTTCGCTTTTCTCCCCCGATTCTTGGAAATGACGCTGTGGGCGCCGTCCAGAATATAGGCGCTGGAGCGGTAATTTTCTTCCAGTTTGATGACTTTGGCGCCGGGGAAATCCTTTTCGAACTCCAGGATATTGCGAATGTCCGCCCCTCTCCACTGGTAGATACACTGGTCGTCGTCGCCCACGACACAGATGTTTCCGTGCTGCTCGGCCAGCAATTTGACCAGCTTGTACTGCAGCATATTCGTATCCTGATATTCATCCACCATCAGATAGCGAAATCGTTCCTGGTAACGATGCAACAGGTCTCGATTCCCTTCCAGCAGCTGCACCGCCCGCAGGATCAAATCATCGAAATCCATGGCGTTGTTCTTCTTCAGCGCTTTTTCATAACGATCGTACAATTCCGCCAATTCTTGGTATCCGGCTCGTCCGCCGTTTTCCCGGCGATACTGTGCTGCACCGACAGCCTGTTCTTTGGCATCGGAGATCTCGCTCAGAACGTAGGCAGGCGCAAACCGCTTGGGATCCAGGTCTAATTCCTTCAATAAGCCCTTGATCACGGATTTCTGGTCTACAGGGTCGTACACCACAAAATTCCGGGCATATCCCGCTTCCTCCGGATTCAGACGGAGCATACGCAGACAGGCAGAATGGAAGGTCTGGATCCACATACCCTGCACGGATCCGACCAACGCTTCCACACGGTCCCGCATTTCTGCCGCAGCCTTGTTGGTAAACGTGACGGCAAGAATAGCGCGAGGATCCACCCCGGCGTCCCGGATCATGTAGGCGATGCGATGAGTCATGGTTCCGGTCTTGCCGCTTCCTGCGCCCGCCAGGATCAGCAGGGGGCCTTCCAGCGTCGTAGCGGCTTCGTACTGCTGAGGATTCAGTTTTTTCAAATAATCGATCATCGTTTCTCCTTGTGACACTCTAACTTAAATTATACCATAAAGAGACAGCCCGGAGGGCTGTCTCTTTTGATTTTTATCCCTGTTCACCGGTGTGCTCAGTTGCCGCACTCGATGGAAATTTCGTTGAACGTCTTCAGCAGCGATTCAATGGTACAGGAATCTTTGCCGGTCCGGCGCGTATCGATAACCGATCGGCCTTCGTGCATCATCACCAAACGGTTGCCGTACTCTACGGCAAACCGCAAGTTGTGGGTGACCATCAGAGCCGTAAGTTGTTTTTCTTCGATGACCCGAAGCGTCAGCTCCATGACGGTCTCCGAAGAGCGGGGATCCAGGGCTGCCGTATGCTCGTCCAGAATCAACAGATCGATGGGCGTCATGGTGGCGATCAGAAGGGCCAAAGCCTGCCGCTGACCGCCCGACAGCGATCCCACGGAGATATCCAGCTTATCTTCCAGCCCAAGCTGCAACAGCTGCAGCCGGCTGCGATAATAGTCCGTGCGCTTCTTGTTCACGCCTTTGCGCAGGCCGAACGCCCCCCCTTTGTTGTCAGCCAGGGACAGGTTTTCCATGATGGTCAGATTCGGACAGGTTCCCGCCGCAGGATTTTGAAATACTCTGCCGATGTTGGCGGCCCGCCGGTGTTCGGGCATCCCCGTGATTTCCGTTCCGTTCAGGAAAATCTTTCCCCGATCTGCCGAAAGGCTGCCGCAGATCACGTTGAGCAGCGTGGTCTTTCCCGATCCGTTGGATCCCACCATGGAAACAAACTCTCCGGGATCCACCGAAAAGTCGAATCCGTTGAATACGGCGATCTCATTCACCGTTCCCGGATTGAAATTCATGTGGAGATCCTCCACACGGATCAGAGGTTCGCTACCATTGTTTCGCAACGTGTTTTCCCCCTTTCCGATTGACTTTTTCCGAGACGATCGCCGCAGTCAGAAGCACTGCCATCAACAGCTTCAGGTAGCTGTTGGGCAAACCCAGCTGCAAAGCGGCCATCAGACAGGCTTTGTAGAGAATGGATCCCAGTATGGCCATCGTGACGAACCGGAAGAAATTCAGGCGCCGGAACACGCTGATTCCGATGATCACCGAAGCCAGCGCCATCACCACCATTCCTTTGCCGGAATTGATATCCGCATTCTGGTTCAGCTGCGCCAGAATACAGCCGGCCAAAGCTGTGCATCCATTTCCTACGGCCAGGCCCAGGATTTTCATGGAGCCGGGATCCCTGGCCAAGTTGACCACGTATTGGCTGTTGTCTCCCGACGCCCGAAGAAGCAGGCCGTTTTTCGTGGATAAATACCAATCCAGGGCGTACTTCACCGCCAAGGCGATCAGGGTGACCATGATCAGCTGCCGGTGGGGATAGAGCCCTTCCGGCAGGAGCAGGACCGGGCCGGAATTAAAGATGGTGTCTCTGTTGAAAAACTGTTTGATCGCCGAACCGCCGGTGAGGATCAAATTCACAGACCACATGGCGGTCATCACCAGGATGCCCGAAAGCAGATCGGTGATGCCCAGCTTCACGTGGAGCACGCCGGTGACGCATCCGGCACAGGCGCCGGCAGCAAACGCAACCAGGCACGCCAGCCAGGGATCCGCGCCCGCCGTGATGAGCAGCGCTGCGATGCAGGCGCCCAAGGGAAAGGTTCCATCCACGGACAGATCCGGAAAATCCAGGATCTTGTACGTGATATAGACTCCCATCGCCATGATGCCGTAGATGAACCCTTCCCGCAATACGACTTCAACCAACCCTGAAAACAAGGTCAAGCTCATTATTCATTCCTTTCTCTGGCACTCTGATACGCCTCCGGCAGCGTCAGCTGGAATTTTTCCATGTTGACCGACGAATAGACCGGTTCGGACTCGGTGACCACCTGGATCGCCATGGTCAGGACATCGCTGCCCGAAAGCACTTCGGCCGCCATCGTACCGGTGGTATGTCCCAGCGCCACATAATCCAGGGTCTCGGATGCGACACATCCGTACTTCGCCACTTGTTCTTCTTCGGAACCGTAGCAGGGAATGCCCGCAGGATCCGCCGCAGCAATCACCATGGAGAAGTTGTTGACCACATTGTTGTCCGTCAGGTTGTTGATGCAATCTACGCCGGACGCCACCAGAGAAGCAGCGCCGGAAGCGACTTCCGAAGCATCGGTGACACCGACGGCCACGATCTCAAATCCAAATGCCGGGGCCAGTGCCTCGTAGTTCTCCAACTGCGCCAGCGAATTGGCTTCCGATGTGGTGTACAGGATGCCGATGGACTTCGCCTCCGGCTGGAAGGCCCGGATCATCTGAAGCTGTCCTTCGTAATTCAATCCGTCGCTGGTGCCGGTGGCGCCGGTATTGGGGTTCTCCAAGCTTTCGGCAAGTCCTGCGCCCAAGGGGTCCGACACGGCCGAAAAGATGACGGGAATCCCGGCGTCTTTGGCTGCCGCATACGCCGGCATGGCGGAAGGTGTGGCGATGGCGACGATCAGGTCCATGCCGCTGTTGACGAAATTCGCAGCTGCCAGCGCGTTGGTTTCGCTCTCTCCCTGTCCGTTCACAAATTCGATGGTACAGGTTTCTCCGTCGGTAAACCCTGCGTCCGCCAGTCCCTGAATAATGCCGTTGTAGCAGTTGTCCAGCGATGCGTGAGGCGCAAACTGCAGGATGCCGATCTTCGGCAAATCTTCTGTTTGCCCGCCTTCGGAGCAGGCGGCGGCCGCAAAGACCATCGCCAGGGTCAGAAGAAGGATGAGGCTTTTTTTCATCGTTTGTTTCATTTTGAGTTCCTCCGTGTCAATCGTTTGTAATTTGGCTTGTGGCAGATGGACGCTTTCTTGCCGAAAAAGCGCTGATAAAAAAATCGCTTTTGTCCCGGTAACGGGACAAAAGCGATTGCTTCTGCGATACCACCCGAATTGACGATGAACGTCCACTCGCTTACGCATACCATCATATGCGCCCCGATGGATAACGGGTGGGTTCCCGTCGGCATCTACTCGAAGTTCCCTTCTTTCAAGCCGCCCTCAAAAGTCCATTCGACTGCCGCGCCCTGCTCCGATTTCACCCTCCGGAACTCTCTGATAGTTTGCTGTTGCAGTGTACTCGTCTTCCTCAACGGTTTACGATAATTCGATTGTTGTGAGTATTATAGCACGACGAACATGCGTGTCAAGCCTTTTTTATGCTTTCCAGAGACTGTGGAGATTACAGTACTCGTACACCGTTTCCACGGCATCCGAATCGCTGAGCATGAATTCGGCCATGGGTTCGTCGTCGGGTGTCAGATATTTCACCTCGCACCCTTCTTTTGTGACCAGGCAAATCCACTGGATATAGTGCTCCGCTGTCATGGGATGATCCACACTGCCGACTTTCACGACGACTTTGTTGCCGTCTTTCGTAACGACGGGTACATGCTTTTCCGTGGCGGCGTCTACAGAACCCGCTACCAGCTCATCCATTTCCTGGCCGCAGCAAACCACCCGGATCCCGCTGTCGTTCAGGTGCGTAATGATGTTGCCGCAAATCTCGCATCTGTAAAATTTCTGTTCCATAATGTTCTCCTTCCTCATTCCGTAATAATTTACTATTTATACGTCTCGTTTTTGACCATCATATGCTTGAGCGGATGGTCGCATACGGGACACATTTCAAGCGCTTCCGTGCCCGTGTAAACGTGACCGCAGTTGGCGCACTGCCATACGACCACGGAATCTTTTTTGAATACCTTGCCATTTTTGACGTTGTCGGCCAGGATCTTATACCGCTTTTCATGCTCTTTTTCCACCCCTGCAACGCCTTCCATTTTTTCGGCGATCTCGGGAAAACCTTCTTCTCTGGCGGTCTCGGCCATTTCCTTATACATGCTGGTCCACTCGTAGTTTTCGCCTTCCGCGGCATCCAGAAGATTCTCTTCCGTAGTTCCGATCCCGTGGGCAAACTTGAACCAGAGCTTTGCGTGCTCTTTTTCGTTGAGCGCTGTTTCGTCAAACAGATCTCCGATCTGATTATACCCTTCCGCTCTTGCTTTGGAAGCATAATAGTTGTACTTGTTTCTTGCCTGTGATTCTCCGGCAAAGGCTGTCATCAGATTTTCCAGCGTCTTCGTTCCTTTTAACTCTTTCACATTTTCCTCCTTTTGTGTCAGTGGTTGTCGACTGCAGATCGTTTCTGCCCTGCGGTACACGCCTGGCAGATTCCTTGAAATTGCATACTTTCCGGAGCAACAGTCATGCCTGTTTGTCTGCGGATGCGATCGAGGAGGCGAACGATCTCTTCGGAGACTTCCTCCGGCAAGTCCACGAACGCCCCGCAGGCGGCACACTGCAGATGAAAATGGGCTTTCGTATTGTGGTCGAATCGGTCTTTGCTTCCGCAGATGGGAATCCGAAGCAATTCCCCGGCTTCCGCCAGTTGATTGAGATTCCGATAGACTGTGCCCAGACTGATACTGGGATGCTCCTGCCGGACGAATTTATAAATTTGGTCCGCCGTGGGATGACATCCTTGCGATCGCACCGCATTCATGATCTGTTCCCGCTGTTTGGAATAACGCATCGCTTCTCCCGTCGCAATTAATAACAATTCCTATTATTATTCTATCACAGGAGACGACCGTTTGCAAGAATGAATTATGCTCTGCGACACAGCGCTGTGGCGATATCCGTTCCGATCAATCCATTATTCAGCACCAGGGACTGATTCGCCCGAAGTGCTCGCCCTTCCGTAAGATCCACGATTTTCTGCAGGACGTAAGGCGTGATCCCGCTCCCGGTGATCCCTTCTTCGGCACTCAGTGCCAGAGCCCGGCGAATGATTCGATCGATCTCGTCAAAGGGAATTTCGTCTTCGGCAGGGATCGGGCAGGTTACCAGGAGTCCGCCTTTCATCCCCAGTTTTTTTTTGCCGGCGATCACGGAGGCGATTTCCTCCGGCGTGTCCATGCGCAACGGAGAAGCACATCCGCTGGAAGCACTGTAAAATGCAGGAAATTCATCAGAGCCGAACACGATGACCGGAACGCCTCCTGTCTCGAGATATTCCAGCGTAGCCGGGATGTCCAACAGGCTCTTGCACCCGGCACACACCACCGTTACGTCGGTCTGCTTCAGTTCCTCCAAATCGGCGGAAATGTCGAAACTCTCTCCGGCTCCTCGATGGACACCGCCGACTCCGCCGGTGACAAATACGGAAATCCCGGCCATTTGGGCGACGATCATGGTGCCTGCCACGGTAGTGGCTCCGTCGACCTCAAGAGCGGTCACAACGGGAAGATCCCTTCGGCTCACCTTTCGGACTCCTTTCGCTCTTGCCAGATGCTCGATCTCATCCCGGGTGAGGCCTACTTTGATTCTGCCGCCGATCACGGCAATCGTGGCAGGCACACCGCCTCGTTTACGCACGTTGGCTTCCACGGCCAATGCCGTTTCCACGTTGACCGGATACGGCATCCCGTGGGAGATGATGGTCGACTCCAAGGCCACTACCGGCTTGCCCGCACGCAGCGCTTCCCGGACCTCCGAAGCCACATCCAAATATACATTTCGTTCCATGATTTCTCCTTTATCTTTTCCAGAAGGATCCGATCTTCCGATTGACCCGCTCCTGTACCCGGACCGTCAGGCTGCCGGCCAGGATCGCCAGTTCGGCGATGCTTTCCACCTCCAGATTCCGGGCGATCCCGTCCGCGATGGCGGCAGAGGCCGCATCCCCGGCACCGGTTGCGCTGACCATCGTCTCCCGCCGCAGCGGAGACAGTCTGCCACTGTGTGTTGGATCCATGAAAAATAGCCCTTCCTCCCCCAGAGAGATAAAGATCATTTGAAGACCTTTCTGTAAAAAAAACGTGCCGGCAGCACGCAGATCCTCATCGCTGCGAATGGGGAAGCCTGCCAGGGCTTCCGCCTCGGCCCGGTTGGGTTTCAGCGCATAGCATGCAGACAGGATCCCGCGGACGCGTTCCGATTTTTCCACAGACACCGGATCGATGAAAATCCGGCAATCCTTACAAACTCGCCCGCAATACGTCAGCGCTTCTGCCGTAAGATTCGCATCCAGGACCAGGACGGAGGCCTCTGTCAACGTCGGAAGGAATGTGTGAATCCGCTCCGGACTGATCTGCTCCAGGATGCTCATATCGGACAGCGCCAGCGCCATGTCTCCCCGTTCGTTCAGAATGGACAGATACAACGCCGTGGAGTATTCCTCCAGCACCAGAATGCCGCTGCTGTCCACCCCCGCATCCGCCAGGGCGTCGACGGCTTCCATCCCCAGTGCGTCCTTGCCCACCGCCGAAAAGAAAGAGACCCGGTTTCCGCCCATTCGATGAAGGTTTTCGGCAATATTCCGCCCGACGCCGCCAAAGGAAACGGCTGCCCTGCCCGGATTGGAATCTCCGAGGATCAGCGGGCGAAAAGGCCGTCCTTCCAAATCTGCGGCGATCCCGCCGATCACACCGAAGTGTTTCACCTGTTCGCACCTCTATCCGACAACGCTTCCGCCGATGAACTCCCGGATGATGGAATTGTTCACGATGACGGAATCATCCTTGAGCTCGTCCACAAAGCCCAGGAGGCGCAGCAGCCGACGGGACTCGGTGTATTCTTCTTCCTGCTCCCCGATCGCTTCCAGCAGCGGGCGGGCATATTTCTTGAGCGCAGCCATTTCGTATACGTGGACCGAATTGAAAATGGCGTCTGCCTGATCGCTGTAGGGGAAAATATTCACGTCCTCCCCCGCCCGAACCTTGGGCCAGGCCTCGATGGTCTGGCGGGCATCCCAACCCCGTTTGGACGCATCCCGTATGATGCGGCGGAGCTTTCGCACATCGGTGAGAGGAATCCTGTTGTGGTTGTCGATGCGGACCATCGTAAGCGGGCTGATATAGATTTTGAATTTCTGTTCGGCCGGAATCTGTCGGGTCAGCTCATCGTTCAGGCCGTGGATCCCCTCGATGACGATGGGCTGATCGGGTTTCGCCTGGAGGATGCGCTCTCCGAATTTCTTCGTTCCGCTCTCGAAATCAAATCGGGGAATGTCTACCGGTCCGCCGGCCAAAAGCGCATTCATGTGCGTATTGAACAGCGCCACATCCAGGGAATCCAGGTTTTCGAAATTCTTGGTGCCGTCGGCTCCTGCCGGAACCTGCGACCGCTCCAGATAGTAATCGTCCGTGCCCAGATAGATCGGTTTCCGCCCGTTGACCCACAGCTGAGTGCATAGCCTGTGGGCAAATGTGGTCTTCCCGGAGGAGGAGGGGCCGGCAATGAGGACGATGCGCTTCTTGGTTCGAACGATCTGGTCGGCAATGCCTGCGATGCTTTTTTCGTGCAGCGCTTCGGAGATCTGGATGATTTCCTTCATTTCATCGTTGCGGATCAATTCGTTCAGATCGTCCATATACCTGATACCCAGCATATGATTCCATTTTTCCTGCTCCTGAAATGCCTTGTGGAGTTTTTTATCATCCCTGTAGGGTGGCAGCCCCTGGGGGTGGGCGGCTTCGGGGATCCGGACGATGATGCCGTTCCGGCATTTCTTCAGATCGAATTCCTTGACATATCCGGTGGAAGGAACGATCAGCTGCACGTCAGGATTGATCTCAAAAAATGAAATATCGTCCCGGGCGATCCTCCTCATCTCCGCTTCGATCCGCGCTACCTCTTTCGGTCCGGGCGTGCGGATCCCGCTCATTTTTGTATAGATGCCTCGATTCAGAGAATGGGCCACGACGACGGAGGCTTTGGGAAAGACGTTCCGCACTGCCGCCAGATACAGTTCCACGACACTGTTCTGATACGCCTGATTGCCGGAAGGATCCCGCACGTCCAGGAAGGTGACTTCTCCCTCGCTGTACAGCTGCGTGTCCAATCCCACCACGTGGTTGTCCAGTCTTGCGGCAACCACATCGTAGGGCAGTTCCCTGCGAAAGCGGGAGATCAGATCCGAAATCGGCGTGCCCGGTTCGGCCGTGACGGAAACACTCTTTGCTTTAGGCGCGGTTTTCACTGTGATATGCATAATTTGCCCTCTCGTTCTTTTATCGCTGTGCTATAATTGTACCACATGATTTCAATAACGAGGTAGCAAATTGTACTTTCAATACAACCAAAGCGATATCGACTATCTGAAGGCAAAGGATCCGATACTGGGTGCGGCCATGGATCGGATCGGACCGATCCGAAGACCTGTGCAGGACGATCTGTACGAATCTTTGGTCAACAGCATCGTGGGCCAGCAAATTTCGACGGCGGCCCATCGGACCATCTGGAAGCGGATTACGGACCATTACGGAAAGGTCACGCCGGAAAAAATTTGCGGTACTGCGCCGGAAGACCTTCAACGTTTCGGGATCTCGTTTCGCAAAGCAGCTTATATCCTGGAGAATTCGAACAAGATCTGCTCGGGGGGATTCGATCTGGAGGGTCTGACCCGGAAGGAAGACGAGGAAGTGATACAGGCGCTCTGCACGCTGAAAGGCATCGGTGTATGGACGGCGGAAATGCTCATGATCTTTTGCATGCAACGTCCGGATATCCTCAGTTTCGGTGATTTGGCCATCCTTCGCGGAATGCGGATGCTGTACCGTCATCGAACCATCGACCGCAAGCGGTTCGATCGATATCGACGGCGCTATTCGCCGAAGGGTTCTGTAGCCAGTCTGTACCTGTGGGCCATCGCTTCGGGGCAATACCCCGACTGGACGGACCCCGGCATACGGAAGAAAAAATGAGCGGCACTCCGGCCGCCCATTCAGTTGCGTTACGCTTCGTCCGGTATCCCGACGGTCATATCCCTCTCCGAAAACCAATCGAAGAGCGTCTTGGCTTCCCAGGGCGTCAAGGTGATCCCCCGGGACATTTTTTTATGGTCTTCCGACCATTCCCGAAGATCGTATTTCTCCGGATTCCCGTTCCACGAAACCACGTTCAGTTCTTTGGTCCATCCGCCTGAACTGGTTCTCAGGACGCCGATGTGTTCCTTGATCTCGTACGTGAATTCTTCTCCCTTCGCCTGCGCCGGGGACGATGCGCTCCGGCCGTTTTCGCGCTTTTTCGCATAGGATTTTGCGGTTTCCATCACTTCGATCACGTTTTCCTTCATGTCGTTTCCTTTCTCGGTTCCCGTTCGCTGCCCACGTGGTCCACATTATACAATATTATCCATATTATGTCAAATATCTCCTGTCTGTGCCCGTTTTCAGGACGGGATTCGTGTGGTACAATACTGCCATGAACGATGAATTTGAAAAAATATACCGCGTATTGGAGAGCGCTTCGACAGAGCGCCCCTCCACGATCGTCGCCATCGACGGACCCTGTGCTTCGGGAAAGACGAGCCTTGCAAAAAAGATCGCACAACGGTGCAGAGCCCGGGTGATCCCCATGGATGACTTCTTCCTCCCCCCGGAATTGCGCACGCCCCAGCGCTATGCGCAACCCGGCGGGAACGTGCACTACGAACGATTTCTGAAAGAGGTCGCGCCGTTCCTGGGCGAAGAGCAGATCGGCAAAGAGATCTCCTACCGTCCTTTTTGCTGCAAAGAGATGGCCTTCGGTCCCCTGCGTCGTATTCCCTGGGCGCCGGTGACCGTTGTGGAGGGGTCGTACAGTCTCCATGAAGCGCTGCGCAGCCTCTATGATATCCGCATCTTTCTGACGGTGGACGCAGAGGAGCAGGAACGCCGCATCCGTTCCCGGGAAGGTCCCGAAGGACTCGTGATTTTCAAGGAAAAATGGATCCCGCTGGAATCACGTTATTTTGAAACCGGGCATCCGGAAAAATGCTGCGATTTCATATTGTAAAAGCCCGGCGAAGCTGCCGGGCTTTTTCACGGTCGATCCTCTGTTCACGCATCGGAACACGTCATGTCCTTGACCCATGCAAGCCGAAGCAGATCCGCCTCCACCCGAAAAGAATGGATCCGTTTGATTTTCCGCGCACAGGGCCCGTGATCATCCGATCCTATGGATACCAGAAGTTCTTCCCGATCCGCAAGGGTCAGCAAATATGCGGTCCTCTCCCGGTCGTGGGTCGGATAATAGCATTCGATTCCGTCCAGCCCCAGAATTCCCAATTGTCGGACAACCAGGGCCAGGCGGGAGCGAAATCCTTCCGGCTCGCGGCTGAGCGACGAATACCCCAGTTGAAACGGATGGGCCAAAAACGCTTTGCCGCGGGCCTGATGGATGATGCGGATCGCCTCTTCCGCAGACGTCTTTTCCTTATGGATCGAACGGATCACCGGGTCGTCCATCAGGGCTTCCGATGAAAACACCTCTTCCAAATTGTCGGCAAGCCCTTTCTTGAGAAATGCCGTCGCAAAGGAGCGCTTTCCCACAAACCCGCCGGGCGATGCCGACTCCAACTCTTTTCGATCGATCTCGATCCCTTTTCCTTTGAACGCTCGATAGAGTTTCTCGTTGCGAATCGCCCGTTTTTGACGGATCTCTTTCATTTTTTCCTGCAGCGTGCCGCTCGCAAGATCGATTCCGTAGCCGAGAATGTGCATCGTGTGCATTTCCGGCCGGTCCGAATCGTCCCGGTACATCCATTCCGCAGAAAATTCCAATCCCGGGATGACGCAAATGCCCAGAGGCCGGGCCGCAGCAGCCGCTTCCGGCACACCGTCGATCCCGTCGTGGTCCGTAACGGCGATCGTCCGCAGCCCTTCCGCGGCAGCCCGGCGCACCAGTTCTGTGGGACTTTCCGTGCCGTCGCTGTAATAGGTATGGAGATGCAGGTCGATATCAATCATGGAACAGCAGCCCTTCCCGGATCGTATTCCGGGTGGAATCGTCCGTCAATGCTTTGAGGATCTCAAGGGCAAAAGGCATCGCCGTGGCCGGTCCCCGGGAAGTGATGAGGTTGCCGTCGACACAAACAGGAACGGATGCGGGAACGGCGCCTTTGATTTCTGCTTCCATGCCCGGATAGATCACTGCGTTTCGCCCTTCCAATATGCCCGCTTTGGCCAGCACCATCGGCGCGGCGCAAATAGCGCAGATGAGCGTGCCCTTTGCATTTTCTCTGCGAATCCTGTCCAGCAGCGGAGCGCTGTGAAGCAACCCCAGGGCGCCCGGCATTCCGCCGGGCAGGATCATCGCACGGGCTTCCATAGGTTCGCTCTCGGCAAAAAGCCTGTCACAGACCACGGGGATCCCGTGTGCGCCCACGACCTGCAGATCTTTTTCCATGGAGACCGTCTCCACCTTCAACCCTGCCCGACGCAGGATATCCACCGGTGTCACGGCTTCGATTTCTTCAAATCCTTCTGCGAGATACACAAATATCATTGTTTCTCCTTTCGTCCTCAATAGGTCATCTTCATCTGGTCCTCTGCCGCCAGCAGGTACAAGACGGCTTCCTTGACCGGGATATTCGTTATTTTTTCCAGCGCCTCTTTATACAAACGCATTTGTGTTTGATAAGTTTGCAGCAGGCGCTCCTTCTCCTGCTGCCACGTTTTCATGTCGACATAGTTGCTCTTGTAGTCCACCAGGACCCAGTGATCGTCCTCCATGAAACAACAATCGATGGTTCCCTGCACCAGTCGTTCGCTGCCGCGAAACGTCGTTCTCATCACGAAAGAAGCCTCTCGAAAGACTTCCGGCGCCGCCAGAATGCGCCGGCCGATCTCCGATCGGAAAAACGCGGCGATCCTGGCCGGATCCACAGCGGCGGCTTCTTCGGATGTGATCAATTCCCTTTCCGTCAGATCCTTCAGGAATGCTGTGATCTCTTCCTCCCGCTGGCAGCGCTCCGTGAAAGGGATCCGTTCCAGAACGCTGTGGTACGCCGTACCTTTTTCCGCGGGCGAAAGTTCTTTTGCATCGGACAGGAACACAGGTCTGCGGAAAGCAAACAGCTTGCCCGGCCGACCGGCTTCCCATCCTTCTTCTTCTTCGGAATCGATTGCCAGCCTTCGGCCGACTGGCGTCGTTCCGGCTTCCGTGGCAGCTATCTGGGATACGGTGAGTTTGACCGGCTCCTGGGGAACATCGGGTCCGAAACATGGTTCCGCCAAGTAAGAGATCCACTCTTCTCTGCGGGGATCTGTCCTCCCGCTTCCCTGAGAAAATCCGCGTTCCAAGTCCTCTCGCAACTGTCTTCTGGATAGCTGCTCTTTCTCTTTGCCCAGGGCAAGCCTGCTCTTGTCGACGATGATGATCGGCATAGATTTCCCTGCGGCAGACAGGAGCAGGTCCAGATAGCTGCCCGCATACTCCACGTCTCCCGGAAGAATCGCCTCGGCCTTGCGAATCGCTTCGGCCGGCTTTCTGACGGCAGCCAAAAGCACCAACCGGTCTTTGGGACGCGTCATGGCCACATAGAGAATCCGGATCGCTTCGGCCAATTCTTCCTGTCGCATCCGGTCGCTGATCATCCGATACGCCAGCGAATCCGCACAGATTCCCCGCGCACTGTCGATGAATCGAAAGCCCAGTCCCAGATCCTTGTGACAAGCCAAAGGAAATCCTCCATCCCGATGCAGAAGAGCTTTGTTCAGCCCCGCCAGCAATACCAAGGGGAATTCAAGGCCTTTGCTCTTGTGGATCGTCATGATTTGCACGGCATCGGCATCCTCGGCAAGAATACTTGCCTGCCCCACATTGATTTGCGCTTTTTTATCCGCCAAAAACGCCACGTGACGTATGAAGCCGTGCAAGCCGCCGAAATTTTCCCCTTCGTAGGCTGCGGCCCGATCCACCAGCGCCTGCAGATTCGCCTGTCGCTGGGTGCCGCCCGGGATCGCGCGTACGAAGATATTATATCGGGTATCGACCATGAGCGACCACAGAAAATCCCCCAGAGGACGATGCATCGCCTGATCGCGCCAATACGCCAGCTTCTCCAGAAATGCTGCGCATTTCTCCTGCAGCGTGTCCCGGGGCCCGTCGTTGATATAATGCAGAAAGGCTTCGTTGTAAGACATCTTTTCGGTCCGGGTCTGTCCGGCAAAGATCCGAACAGCTGCCAGATCTTCCGCGGAAAATCCGAAGATGGGCGAGCGCAGGACGCTGAGCAGCGGGATATCCTGTTTTCGGTTGTCGATCAGGCGAAGCAGGTTGAGAAACACCTGAATTTCCATGGTATTGAAATATCCCTCGTTGCGATCCAGGATCACGGGGATGCCGGCATCGGCCAACGTCCTGTAATAGACTTCTCCGTTCCCGCTGACCGCACGCATCAACAAAGCCATATCCCTGTATGCCAAGGGGCGTTCCACGCCGGCTTTTTCATCGTATATGATCTTCCCGCGCTGCGATTTGATGATAGCCGCCGCCTGAAGCGCCTCCAGTTCCACCGCCTTCAATTCGGCAATCTCCGGATCGATTTCCGATGCTTCTCCGTCATCGGTGTCCACCAGATACAATTCGGGGGGTTCGTCCCGGGGTCCCTCGTAGGTGCTGCCCCGGATCAGCGCCGCATCGCTGTCGTAGGTGAGTCCGGTGGCTTCCGGGTTCATGACGGAGGAAAAGACCCGGTTGACCAGATCGATGATGCCCTGCTTGGAACGAAAATTGCTGTTCAGATCCACAATGCCGTTGCGGGCGCAGCGGCCGCTCTTGAAAGACAGATATTTTTCGATGAAAAGTTCGGGCTCCGCAAGGCGAAACTTGTAGATACTCTGCTTGACGTCGCCCACCATGAACAAATTATCTTTTCTGCAGATCTGCCGGATCAAGGCCTCCTGAACCTCGTTGCTGTCCTGATACTCATCAATGAAAATATACCGGAACTGCTCCCGGTATTCCCGGCAGACTTCAGGATCCTGCAGGATTGCCAGAGCAAAATGCTCGATATCGGAAAAGTCCAGCAAGTTCTTTTTTGCTTTCTTTTCGGCATAGATCTCATCGAACGCCAGGACCAGACCGGACAACGTGTCCAGCAAAGGCCGCGTCAGGCCGGCCTCTCTGGAGACAGCGGACCAATCCCGGACGGTCCACAGGTTCAGCAATGTCCTGACCCGTTTCTTTGCTGCGTTGCGCAGTTCGTTCACCTGCGTTTTCAACCCTTCGTCATAGTAGGGTTTTTCTGTTTTTTTCAGGTCCATCCTCGTAAAGGAGACCCCTTCTGCCAGCAGATCCCGAACGGCAAAGAAATCGCCGCTCTCGGCCTGCTGCAAGAGCGCGCGAAAGGTTTCCGCATCCCGGGCGTTCTTTTGGGAGAGATCCTGCAGACAGGGCGTCCCGGACTCATCGATCTGCGCCGACAGCACTTCCGTCGCCTTCTCCAGATAAGCTATGATCCACCGCAGCTCCCGAAGGACCCGGGTTCTCAGGTGGAGGGCAACGGGATCTTTCCCGGGAAGCGTCCGCTCTTCCGGGGCATCGGCAAGGCGCTCTGCGATCCACCCTCCGGGATCCGGAAGGCTCTGCAGAAACGTATGCAATTTCAGGATCATTTCCCGGACGGTTGCATCACTCTTCGCCGTTGCGTAGCGATCCATAAACGAGAGGAACGCCGGATCGCCTCGTTCAAAAGATCGTTCGAACAAGGCGTCCATGGCTTCCGCTTTCAGGATGCGCTGTCTTACTTCGTCGCAGAGTGTCAGCCCCGGCGGTTTTCCGATCACGTGATAATAGCGCCGAACGACTTCGTAGGCAAACGCATGGAACGTACTGATATTGGATCTGCCGATCAGGGACAATTGCTGCCGCAGACGCTGCTGCTTTTCCAAATCCTCCGGATATTCCGCCAAAGCTTTGTTCAGACTGCTGTAGATTTTTTCCTTCATTTCTGCCGCAGCTGCGTTGGTAAAAGTCACGACGAGCACTTCGTTGACGCCGACGTCTTCCGTCAATATCAGCCGTTTGACCCGTTCGACGAGTACCGCTGTTTTTCCCGAACCGGCAGCAGCCGAAACCAGAAGGTTCATGCCGCTTTTTTCAATTGCATCGATCTGTCTGTCTGTCCAGTTCATCGTATTCCTCCCCGGATTCATTATACACTATGTGCCCGTTCTGTGATATCATGAAGCAAATAGGGAGGCACACAATGAAACAAACGACCTTGTTGATCATCATGGACGGATACGGTCTTTCTCCCGACGGACCGGGCAACGCCATTTCCAGAGCGCGCACGCCGAATCTGGATAAATTATACGCCACCTGTCCCCATACAGCGATACAGGCTTCGGGCAAGGCGGTGGGTCTGCCCGAAGGACAGATGGGAAATTCCGAAGTGGGACATTTGAACATGGGCGCAGGCAGAGTCGTGTGGCAGGAGTTGACCAAAATCAGCGACGACATCGACGACCGTTCGTTTTTCGGCAATCCTGCTCTTTTGAATGCCGTGGAACACGTTCGGCGCAACGACTCCGCGCTGCATCTGATGGGATTGCTCTCCGACGGAGGTGTCCATTCCCACATCGATCACCTGTATGCGCTCCTGGACATGGCCGGGCAAGCCGGACTGTCCCGTGTTTACATCCACGCCATTCTGGACGGCCGGGATGTAGGCCCGACCACAGCACGCACCTACCTGAAAGCGCTGGAAAACAACCTTGCAGATCGAAATTACGGAAAGATCGCAAGCCTCGGCGGACGATACTATGCCATGGACCGGGACAACCGGTGGGATCGTGTGGAAAAAGCCTACTGCGCCTATACGCTGGGCGACGGGCTCCGCGGAGACTCCGCGGAAGCACTTCTTCAGCAATCCTACGACTTGGGGCTCAACGATGAATTTGTCCTGCCGGGACTGGTCTGCGAAAACGGAAGACCGGCAGCTGTTGTCGAACAGGATGACGCACTGATTTTTTTCAATTTCCGCCCGGATCGGGCGCGGGAAATCACGCGGGCTTTTGTGGACCCTCTCTTTGATCACTTTGAACGGGGTCCCCTGATTCCAAACCTGCACTTCGTCTGCCTGACACAGTACGACGTGACCCTGCCCAACGTTTATGTTGCCTTTCCGCCGCAGGCTTTGGGCAATACGCTGGGAGAATACCTGTCTTCTCTGGGAAAGAAACAGCTTCGCATCGCAGAAACAGAAAAGTACGCCCACGTCACGTTCTTCTTCAACGGCGGCGTGGAACGGCCGAATCCCGGCGAAGACCGGATCCTGATCCCTTCTCCGAAAGTCCCGACCTACGACGCAAAACCGGAGATGAGCGCATACGAGATTACCCGGACTGCCGCAGAAAAAATCGAGCAGGGGATCTATGATGTGATCATTCTGAATCTGGCCAACTGCGATATGGTCGCCCACACCGGGATCATCGACGCAGCCGTGCGCGCCGTGGAAACGGTGGATACGTGTGTCGGGATCCTCGTCGATGCGGTACGGAAACAAAAGGGACGTGCGGTAATCACCGCCGACCACGGCAACGCAGACTATATGCTGGATCGCAAAGGACACACCGTGACAGCGCACTCCACAGCGCCGGTACCCCTGATCCTGGTGGACGACAGGAAATACAGGCTGGCAAACGGAGGCAGTTTGGGCGATATTGCCCCCACATTGCTGGAACTGATGGATCTGTCCGTACCGCTCGAAATGACGGGTCACTCCTTGCTGCGCAAAGCGGCCAGCGCTGAGTGAATCCCATCCGCCGCAGCGGACAGGATGCCTCCGGCGTAGCCGGCTCCTTCTCCCGCCGGATAGAGACCTTTGACAACCTCTCCACGGACATCCAACGCTTCTCTGCTCAAGCTTCGTCGGATCCGAACCGGAGAAGAACTCCTGCTTTCCGGCGCCGTGAGGATCGCCGCCGGGTGGTCAAACCCAGGAAGCATTCGACCGAAACGGGGAAATGCTTCACGCAGAGCCTCCACTGCAAAGAGCGGAAGACACTGCTCGATCCGTGTCCAGGCGACGCCGGGCCGATAGGTGGGCATCAGCTGTTCCGACCAATCTTTCTGATCGGAGTCGATCCCCAGAAATGAACCCAGCCGTTCTGCCGGCGCACGATATCCGCCGCCGCCGGCCCTGAATGCTTTTTGCTCCCACTCCTCCTGGAATTCGATTCCTGCCAGCGGATGATCCGACGGGTAATCCGAAGGGCGCACGTCCACCAATACGGCTGCGTTGGCATTTCGTCCGGTTCTGCTGCGGAAACTCATCCCGTTGGTCACCACGCCTCCTTCCGCGGAAGCGGAAGCCACCACATATCCGCCGGGGCACATACAGAACGTATATACGCCTCTGTTTTCCGCCGTTCGTACTGCCAGCTTGTATTCCGCAGGCGGCAGTTTTGCGATTTCGGCCGGCATGCCGTATCGTCCCCGGTCGATCTCCTGCTGCAGGTGTTCGATCCGAACGCCGATGGAAAAGGATTTCTGTTCCATGAAGAGACCTTGTTCGTGCAGGTGTCTGAAACTGTCCCGGGCACTGTGGCCCAGTGCAAGCACCACTGTGTCGGCAGGAATCGAATCTCCGCCTGTCAACCCGATGCCGGTCACACGACCCTTTTGTATTTTTATGTCTTCCATACAGGTGTTGAACCGGATCTCACCGCCCAGCGCCAGGATCTCTTTCCTCAGGTTGACGACGATCGTTCGCAGCCGGTCGGTCCCCACATGGGGCTTCTGTTTGTACAGAATGTCTTCCGGAGCGCCGACAGCCGTCAATTCCTCCAAAATATACCGATTCAGAGGATCTCCGGTTCCCGTGGTCAGTTTCCCGTCGGAAAACGTACCCGCTCCGCCCTCTCCGAACTGAACATTGCAGTTCGGGTCCAGCCGTCCCCGATCCCAGAAAGTTTCCACTGCGGGAATCCGCTCTTCCATGGATCCGCCTCGTTCCAGGACGATAGGCCGTAGGCCGGATCTGGCAAAAACCAGGGCGGCAAAAATGCCGCAGGGACCGAACCCGCAGACAACGGGCCGGTGGAGCAACGCGTGGGCCGGCTTCGGCAGAACGAAGGGATGCTCTTCGATTTTTCTGACGCACGCCTCTTTTCCGCTGTAGCGACGCAGAACACGGCATTCCGTCTCCGGAGAAAGTTCGACGTCCACGTTGTACACCCAAAGGATCCGCGCCTTGTTTCTGGCATCGATGGATTCCTTGGCGATCCGCCACCGGATCAGATCGGCCGGATCGATACGCAGCATGCTGCATAGGGCGGAAACCAGCGCATCCCGGGGTGCCCCGGGCTCGAGTTTGATCCCGTTCAGCCGCAGCATACCATCTCTCCCGCCGCCGTCCCCGCAATCCGTCCCGAAGCGAACGCCCACGTGAGATTATACCCTCCGCAGGGACCGTCCACATCCAGTATTTCCCCGGCAAAAAACAGACCGGGGACCAATTTTGACAGGAGCGTTGACGGATCCACCTCCGCCAGGCTCACGCCTCCGGCTGTCACCTGAGCGTCCTTCCATGATTTTGTGCCCGCCACGCGCCGCCTGTAGCCTTTGCTCACTTCGGCGATCTCGCGCACTTCTCCGGAAGAAAGTTCTCCGCAGACACCTTCCGAAGCGACCCCGGCTTCCCGAAGAAGCGCATCGGCCAGCTTCCCGGGCACCATGCCCTTGAGAAAAGTCTCCACAGGCCGATCGGCAAGCATCTGCTGCCGCTCCGCCAGTATCGCGTGCATTTTTTCCGGCGAATACTCCGGGAAAAAATCCAACCGAGCCGTGTATTCCACCCCCGCTTCGATCTCATAAAACCGACTGATGTTGAACGTGCATATTCCGGATAGACCCTCCCGGGTCAGTTGGATCTCCCCTTCGTCCCGCGCGATCCGATCCACTGCCCCCTCCCGGCTGCGCCAGAGGCTCACTTCTCCCCGTACCCGGACACCGAAGAGCGACGAATCGGCATCTTCCAGAAGGATTTGAGTAAGTGCGGGAATGGGCTTCACGATCCGATGCCCCAGCGCATCCGCCAATCGATAACCGTCCCCCTGAGATCCGTACTGCAATCCGGCTTTTCCGCCGGTAGCCAGTATCACGCATCCGCCGGTATAGGTGTTTCCGAGGATGTCCCGAAGGACAAAACCCCCGGATGTCCGCCGGCAAACCACAGCCGCCGCATCTGTTCTCACGGATACGCCGGCAGACCGAATCGTATAAAGAAGGGCTTCGACTACGCTTTCGGCCTGTAAAGATCGGGGGTAGAGGCGCCCCTCTTCCTGCTCGACCGCAGGCACACCCATCCGGTGAAAGATCTTGGCCAGGGCCGAAGGAGGCATATTTTCCAGAGCAGCATGGATCCATCGGAGCGAAGAAGCACTCCGCTCCCGGCTGTAATAGTCAGCCGGACAGGCAGTCCGGTTCAAAAAATTACACCGGCCGTTTCCCGTTGCGTACAGCTTCTTTCCGACGATCGGATTTTTTTCCAGCACAAGGATACGACGTCCGGGAACGTGCTCCGAAGCGGCTGCGGCAGCCATAAGGCCGGAAGCGCCGGCGCCGATGATGACGATATCGTGATCCTGTTGATGTTCCATGTGTTTTCACCCTTTCTAAACATACCACAAAACACGAATCCGCGCAAAAGTTGACTATCGATTTCCTTTTGTTTATAATGTGTCCGTGTCTTTTCGGCACGGAGGTGTTCATGAGAGTAATGACCGTCATGTCCGGCATGATCATATCTGCCACAGGCGCCTGGTGCCTGGCATACTATCGCAGTGCTTTTTCAAGCATTGCTTTTGTGTTGGCTATCGCCATGACCCTGTCGGCTGTTTTTCTGATCGGCGCATACCTGGTCTCGGGGAAAAAACGTTTGCCGGAGACGGTATTGGTCGAGGGGATGCTCACGCTCATGTTCGGGTTTGTCACCCTGAACAACGAAGTGGCCGATACGGCTATATCCATGTTTTTTGGCGCATGGCTGGCAACGGCAGGCTTGATTCGCTTTTCACAGGGCCTGGCAGTGAGCCGTTTCGACGCCAAAAACTGGGCAAAAATCCTTCCCCTGTCGATCCTCAGTGCGATTTTCGGGCTGATCATGCTGATGCACAGTCTGGTGGCGTCCGCCAATCAACTGACGCTGGTGGGCGGAGCCCTGATCCTCAACGGATTGTCCCAGCTGGTGTATGCCCTGTACATGGTCCGGCACGAGAACCTGCCGCAAGCCGAGCAAGCCAAGAGGCGTGTGGAAGCCAAGCAGGCGCTGGCGGAAGCAAAGCGAAAAGAACGGGACGAACTCCGTCAACTGAGCCGGTCCGAACGGGAAATCCGCAAGCGGGAGCTCCGCGATGCAGCGGCTGCCTGCGCGGAGGAAAAGAAGCGGCAGGGTAAAATCAACAAAGAAAAACAGAGAGCAGCCAGAGAAGCGCTGTTGGATCCCACGGTGCAACTGTCGACGGAAGACATGGCGATGATTGCCGGGGCGATCCGGGAAAACGAAGCTCCTCTGCCGGAAGAAACGGCCGAAGCGATGGCGGATCCCGAGCCGGACCGGCGTTCGCCGCAGACAGAGGACCGCGCACCGGAACCCAGTCCGGAACCGGAACCAACTTCCTTTGTCCGGGAGGAACCTCTGCCGGAATCCGCCGAACCGATCCTGTCCTGGGACAATCTTCCCAAGGAGCCGGCCTGGGAGACAGCAGCTTTCCCCAAGAAAGAGGACATCACAGAAATCCTGGAACGCGAAGTCAAAAGACCGGAGGCGCTCCCCCTTACTCCCTTGAGCCTGGCAGATCTGATCGAACAGGAACAAGAAAAGGAAACTCCCCGATCCGACCGGCGCAAAGAAGAAGAGGACCGGCGCTTTACGGAAGAGTTTTCCTGGCACTGGCCGCCGAAGGACGAGTGATTCGCACCCATGAAAAATGCCGCAGGAATGAGGCATTTTTGCAACGGATCAGCCGGCGTTTTCCCGGAAGACCCGAAGGAAGTTTCCGTGATTGATACGCTCCAGCTCATCTTCCGTAAAGTGGCGGGACAGCGCGTGCAAGATTCGCGGAAACCCGGCATAGTCTCCGTATTCCAGAACGCTGCCGTCGATCCCGTCCAGATCCGACCCCCAGGCGAGGGCTTCGATTCCCGCTTTATCTCTGATATAGATCATGTGTCTCACGATAGTATCAATCGATGACAGCACAGCATGGTCTTCCAGGAACTGGGCGCAGAAATTGATCCCGACGATCCCTCCTTTTTCGCCCAGCACCTTCAACTGTCTGTCTGTCAGATTGCGCTGATGAGACCCCAGCGCTCTGGCACAGGAGTGACTGGCAACGAACGGCCGGCGGGACAGCAGCGCCACATCGTCGAATCCTCCTTCCGTCAGATGGGATACATCCACGATCATCCCCAGCGCATTCATCCGTTCCACCGCTTCCACACCGAAAGGCTTCAGCTTTCTCCCATGGAGGACAGGGTCCGGGCTGTTGGGATACCCGATACTGTTCTCGTAATTCCAGGTGAGCGACATCATCCGAACACCGTGGGAGAAAAATTCATCGATGCGCTCGATCCTGCCGTCGACTGCCACCGCATCCTCTACAGTCAGCAGCGAAGACATCCGTCCTTTTGACCGGTTGCTTTCGATATCACCGGCGCAGAGCGCCGGCGATATCAGATCCGGGTTCGCCGTGATCTCCCTTTGATACAGGTCGACCATTTCGCGATAAAATCCGTAGGGGGTTTCTTTGACGCCGCAACGGTCTGCCGTGTCGTGGGAAACAACAAAAATGGCAAAGCACTGCGCCAGACATCCTCCGCTTTTCAGCTTTTCCAAGTTGATTTGGTAGGGGCCGTTTCGCAAAGGCTTTTTCTTCCGGTAACATTCCAAAAGCGTATCACAGTGCATATCGATGATTTTCATGAACGGTTCCTCTCTTTTCCTGCGCAAGCCGTCAGTTTTCCCGGCAATACCGGCTGCAGCGCTCGATAAATTCTTTCTCCGGCGGCGCCAGATCCACTCTTTTTGACTGGATCCATCCTACGACGAGCCGATAGGGCAGATCCCGGATAGGAAGGCTGGTCAGCCGATGGTCGGTGACGCTGGGCTCGATGTATCCCGTCCCGATGTTGTAGCTGTCGGTGTTGCAGATGATGTTGTTCATGGTGGCTCTCTCCAGGACCTGAACGGATTGCTCCGCTTTGAGGATGATCGCCTCTTCCCTAAAATACTGACTGTCCGTGTCTTGTTCGTAACATACATAGGGATAGACGGCCAAATCCTGGAGCGTCACTTCCGCCCGATTTTCCAGCGGATGGCCTTTTCGAAGAAACACATGGGGCCGGAATCGTCTCAGTTCGTGAAAGTCCAATTCTTTGCCTGCAAGGTACTGACGCATGTATTTTTCCGTGGAATTCACCAGCGAAAGGATCCCCAGACTGCTCCGGTGCGTATAGACATCTTCGATGATCTGATCGGTCTTGCTCTCCCGAAGAAAAAATTCATAGCGACTTTTGCGGTACACGTCCATGAAATCGATCATCGCCCGCACCACAAAAGTGTAGTGCTGAGAACTGACGGCAATGCCCAGAAATTCCCGGTGGCTCTTTTCGGCAAATCGTTCTTCGATCTGTTTCACCTGTTCCAGGAGTTCCCGGGCATAGCGCAGCAGTTCTTTGCCTTCCGGGGTAAATTGCAGGCGCTTCGCATTGTTCCGGTTAAAAATACGGATACCCAGATCCTTTTCCAAATCCCGGATCGCTTTGGAGATCGCCGGTTGTGAGACAAACAGATTTTTCGCCGCACGGTTGATGGATCCCCAGGCGCCTACTTCCACGATATAGCGCATCTGCTGAATCGTCATCGCACCCTCCTGATAACTTATTGTTATATAATTACATAGTATTTATATATTATACCGTAATGCATTTCTGATGTACAATGGAAATGTAGCAATCTGTTTCACTACTGTTTATCGGATCACAGGAGGATCACCATGAAAGAAAAGGGATTCCGAACCAATATCATCCACTCCGGCGAGGTGGATTTTATGAAGAAGGTCATGAGCGGCGTGGCCGTTCCCAAAGTCGCCCCGATTTTTATGAGTTCCGTATTTTCTTTCGACGACGTGCCCACGTTGGATCGGGTCTATGACGGCACCGCAGACGGATACGTCTACGCCAGAATGACCAACCCGGGTACCGACGGCGTCTGCGAAGTGCTGGCCGCAGCCGAAGGCTGCGACGGTGCCGTGGCCTTCGCCTCCGGCATGGCAGCGATCATCACCTCTTTTCTGTCTTTCGTCAAGGCCGGTGATCACATCATTTCCTCTCCGGTCCTCTACGGCGGCGTATTTGACTATCTGAAGAACGAACTGCCCCGCTTCGGCGTGGAAACCACTTTTGTGGATTTCGAAAAAGAAAATATCGAAGACCACATTCGCCCCAACACCAAGATCATTTACAGCGAGACCATCATCAATCCGCTCATGAGCGTACTGGATATCCAAAAGGTTGCAGACGTGGCCCACAAGCACGGGTGCAAGTTTATTTTGGACAGCACCTTTGCCACGCCGGCCGTGGTACGACCCATGGATCTTGGCGCAGATCTGGTGGTCTACAGCACCACGAAATTTCTGAGCGGCCACAGCGATGTGATCGGCGGCGCCATCTGTGCAAACAAGGAGAACCTGCCGATCCTCCATAAGATGAACAC
>JAAYDG010000051.1 GCA_012729355.1 Clostridiales bacterium | reverse complement strand
TTCCACCTGTACTTTGACGCCGGCACAGGCCAACATGCATTCGGCCCATTTTCGGGCGATCTTATCCACACCCGAGTCAATGGGCTCACCGGGGATATGCTTCAGTTTAAAACGATAATAGATCGCCGAAGGACTCAAAAGGATCAGCGACAGTCCCATGCATGCAAACCAAAAGATCGTACGTATCATCGATTTTTCTCCATCAATCTTACTATCAAGAATGTAAAAACAGTGTATCATATTCTGTCGTAAATGATGGTGTTGTTTTTGGATATGTGGTAGAATAAACAGGTTTTTAACGGGAAAGAGAAAAAATTATGAAAAAAACAAATCAACACCTCAAAATCATCAATATCGCCGTCATTGCCCATGTGGATGCCGGCAAATCCACACTGGTGGATGCCTTCCTTTCTCAGAGCGGTATTTTCCGCGAGAACGAAGAGATGAAAGACTGCGTCATGGATTCCAACGATCTGGAACGGGAGCGGGGCATTACGATCTACTCCAAAAACTGTTCTGTCATGCATCAAGGCTACAAGATCAATATTGTAGATACGCCGGGCCATGCGGATTTTTCGTCGGAAGTGGAGCGGATCATCAAAACGGTGGATACGGTCATCCTTCTGGTAGATTCCTCCGAAGGGCCTATGCCTCAGACCCGTTTCGTGCTGCAGAAATCTTTGGAGCAAGGCTTGGATCCCATCCTGCTCATCAACAAGATCGATAAAAAAGACGCCCGGATCAACGAAGTGGTGGACGAGGTCTACGAATTGTTCATGGATTTGAATGCCAACGACCGGCAGCTCGACTTTCCTATTCTCTACGGGATCGCCCGGCAGGGGATCGTCGTGACGGACCCGGCGCATGTGGCGCACATATCCGTAGAATCCGAGAGCGGGAAAGCCAAAAAGAGCGCTGCAGGACAGGACGGGCTGGATATCAGCCCTCTGTTCGACACGATCATTCGCCGGGTGGGCGGGTATCCGGACCGGAAGGCAGAGCCGCTCCAGTTCCAGATCTCTTCCCTGGGCTATGACGATTATATCGGCCGGCTGGGCATCGGCCGTATCGACGCAGGGGTTCTCAAGGCCGCTCAGACCGTGGCTGTGGTGGGTTCCGACGGCAGCAGCCGTTTGCAGAAAGTGAATCAGACCTTTGTATACACCGGATTAAAGAGGACGGCTGTCGAGCAGGTCACCTGCGGCGATATCTGTGTTATTTCCGGCATTGGCGATATCACCATCGGAGAGACGGTTTGTCTCCCGGAGCATCCTATCAGCCTGCCCGTGATCCACATTCAGGAACCGACCATGAGCATGAACTTCATCGTCAACAAGTCGCCTTTTGCGGGCCGGGAAGGGAAGTTTGTCACTACGCGCCACATCAAGGAGCGGCTGGAGAAGGAACTGGAAGTGAACGTAGGGCTGTTGGTGGAAGCCACGGATTCCACCGATGCGTTTAAAGTGTCGGGCCGGGGGGAATTGCATCTTTCGATCCTTTTGGAAAACATGCGCAGAGAAGGCTACGAGCTTGCGGTGTCCAAACCCGAAGTGATCTTTCGGAAAAGCGAGACGGGCCGACGTCTGGAACCGGTGGAAGAGGTGATCGTGGAAGCGCCCGAGCAGTATGTGGGCGGTGTCATTTCCGAGCTGAACCTCCGAAAGGGTATCATGGTGAGCATGGATACACAAAACGGCCGTGCCAAATTGCTGTATACGGTACCTACCCGAGGCCTTCTGGGCTATCGCAGCCAGTTTATCAACCAAACCCGCGGCGAAGGGACGATGGTTCGCCGGTTTTTCGACTACGAAGAGTACAAAGGAGAGATCCCCGGGCGCATCAACGGCGCGGTCATAGCCCAGGAAGAAGGCGTGTCCACTCCCTACGCTCTGGCCAACATCAGCGAGCGGGCCGAGCTGTTCATCGGAGCGGGCACCCGAGTCTACGAAGGCATGATCGTGGGGCTGAACAGCCGCAACGAAGATATGATCGTAAATCCATGCAAGGCTAAAAAAGTAAGCAATATGAGAGCTGCAGGCAGCGATGATGCGATCCGTCTGACGTTGCACAGGTCGTTCACTTTGGAGGAAGCCCTGGAATTCATCGATGATGATGAACTGGTGGAAATTACGCCGACGGATATCCGCCTCAGAAAAAAAGTACTGAAAGAGCTGGAGCGAAGACGGACAGGAAGGTAATACGATGAATCGAGGGGATCAGGTACGGATTCAAATCCAAAACATCGGGACAGAAGGCCAGGGCATCGGCAGGGTCGACGGAATGGTGGTCTTCGTGCCCGGCACTTTTCCCGGTGACGAAGCGGAGATTCGGATCACTGAAATGAAGAAGAATTATGCTACGGGTTCTTTGGATGCTCTGATCACGCCATCCCCCGACCGGACCGTGTCTCAATGCCCTCATACAGCCGCATGCGGCGGCTGCAAGTTTCAGGCGTTGTCTTATCCGGCTCAGCTGGCCCATAAGGAAATCCGGGTGCGGGAAGCCCTGCGGCGCATCGGAGAGATCCCGGAGCCCAAGGTGCTGCCCATAGCCGGCATGGCCGATCCTTGCGAATATAGAAACAAAGCTCAGTTTCCTGTCAGCGGCGACCAGATTGGCTATTATCGCGAAAAAAGCCACCAAATCGTCCCTATAGAATCCTGCATGTTACAGGCGCCGCCTGCAGTAGCGTTGGCAAAAGCCTTTCGATCCTTTCTCAAGGACCATCCTAAAAACATCTACCGTCATCTGGTGGTGCGAACGGCGCTCACCGGAGAAGTCATGGCCGTTCTTGTTGCCAATAAGAACGATGTTTCCCGACTGGAAGAACTGGCCGGGCGGCTGGACGATGCCGTCACGGCTCCCTATTCTTTGGAAAGCCTCATCCTGAACGTCAATAAAAAAGCCGACGTCCGTGTTTTGGGTCCGGAATGCATCACTTTGGCCGGGAAACCTGCCATACGGGACATTCTCAAAACCGGCCACGGGCAGTTGAGTGTGGAGGTTTCTCCGCTGTCTTTTTATCAGGTAAATCCGTCCCAGATGAGCGTCCTGTACGATAAAGTGTACGAATATGCGGATTTGAAAGGTACGGAAACGGTGCTGGATCTCTACTGCGGCGTGGGCAGTATCGGTCTTTCCCTGGCCGGCAAGGCCGACCGTGTGATCGGTGTGGAGAGCATTCGGACTGCCGTGTTGGACGCCAACCGCAATGCGGTGCTCAACGGCATCGTCAATGCAGAATTTATCTGGGGCAAGGCAGAAGAGATCCTGGATAAGAGGTTGACCGGTCTTCGTGCAGACCTGGTGATCCTGGATCCGCCCCGTCAAGGCTGCGCGACAGAACTGCTGGACAGCGTTGCCGCCCTCGCTCCCGAAAAAGTCATCTACGTATCCTGCAATCCCGCCACCCTGGCCCGGGATGTGAAGCGCCTGGGCGAGAAGGGCTATAGGTTTGCGGAAGCCCAGCCTGTGGACATGTTCCCCTGGACGGGGCACGTTGAGTGCGTGACATTGATGTCAAGGGTTGAGAAATAGGAGTATTCAAAATACTGATAAATAAAGGGTTTTCAAGGTTGGAAGATTTTATGCCTGATGTCTGGCAGTGCCTTTTTAACCTCGGAAATCCTTGTTTTTGTTTATGAGGAAATAGGTCAACTGTAAAAAATGTGTGTAGGGTTGAGTTGACAGGTTAGAT
>JAAYDG010000050.1 GCA_012729355.1 Clostridiales bacterium | reverse complement strand
GGCAACCGGGGGCTGAAGCTTTCCGGCGGAGAAAAGCAGCGCCTGTCCATCGCCCGGGTGCTGCTGAAGGACCCTGCGCTGCTCATCTTCGACGAAGCCACGTCTTCCCTGGATTCCATTTCGGAGAATCTGATCCGGGAAGCGATCGAACCGCTGATCGCTTCCCGGACCAGCATCCTCATCGCCCATCGCCTGTCGACGATTCTGGCGGCGGATGAGATCCTGGTGATCGAAGAGGGCAGGATCGTGGAGCGGGGCGTCCATGCCGACCTGGTCGGAGCGGGCGGCCTGTATGCGGAGCTCTACGAGACCCAGTTTCGCGGAGGCCCGGATGCCGGGGGAAATTCCGGCCCGGCGTAGAGGATCACCTTGCAATCAGGTTGTTGTGGATCAGCCATTCTGCGGCTGCAACATCCCGTTCGAATATTTTTTCCAGAGCCTTCCGGATCGGCGCAGGAGGCTCTTTTGTTTTTTGGCCGTCCTGCGTCGAAGGGTGCTCCTGCTGCTGCAGGAAATCCGCGATGTAGGTGATCACGGCCCGACGGCTGAAACGTCGCACCTTCTCCATGCTTTTTTCGATCTGCAGGAAGGAGAGTTTTTTGAATCCTTTCCGCAATTCGTCCAGGTCCGAGTCTTCCGAGTGCATGTATTCCGCCACCGCTTCCCGGAGTTGCCGCAGGAACACGTCTTTCGTGTAGATGATCTCCGGATCCAGTCCGAAGGCGAAGGCGGCATATTCCCCGTTTCGGAGGGTGCGCAGATCCATCTGATCTTTGCCGAAGGCGTAGCGATAGCCCTCCAGGATGCCGAAGGATTTCAGCGTATCCAGGTAGCCCAGTCGCATGATGTGCCTGGCATTATCGGTGTCGAAGATGAGAAAGGAGCCCAGATCCCAATGGCATTGGATCAGGGTCGTCCGGTCTTTGGCCTCTGCCAGATCCTCTTCCCGGACTTTGCCGGCCGCCTGCAGGTTGACGGCAATGATGCGGTCGGCTCCTTTTTCCAGGGCCATGGAGATGGGCATGTAGTCGTAAAAGGCGCCGTCCAGGAATTTTTCGTCGTGGATCTCATAAGGCGTCACGGCAGGAAAACAGGAACTGCTGGCCAGAATGTAATCGAGCATTTCGTCTTTTGGGATGTCTTCCTTCCACAGATACAGCGGTTCCATGGAGGGAAATTTGACCGTGACGATCCCGAAGGCCACTTCGGAATCTCGGATCTTCTCCTCGTCCAGATTTTGACGAAGAATGTCCTTGATCGTCGTAAATTTGACGCCCCGGTTCTCCACCACGTGAGCATAGTCGAAGACCATATCGGTCTCCAATTGATTCCAGAGAGCCTCTGCGTCTTTGTAGGCATCCTGTGCCACGGCAGCGGCGTTCATGGCGCCGATGGAGGTGCCCACGGCGATGTGGATGGGGATGTCCAGTTCTCGCAGAGCGCGCCAGACACCGACCTGATAGGCTCCCCGGGATCCGCCGCCGGACAAGACCAATGCGGTGCGGCCCGGGATCGGTTCCGTTATTCTGTCCGGGTCCTTGGGGGACCGGATCTTCCGGTTCCCCGGCTTGACTTTCAGTTTAGATTCAGACATATTCCCAACACCTCCCCGATGGGTTCGCGGATCACCAGATCAGCCTCCCGGTCCACATCGGTAGCGGACCGGTTGATCAGGACCAGTTTTTCTCCGTTGAAATCGTTGATGAATCCTGCGGCCGGCCAAACGGCCAGAGACGTGCCGCCGATGATCAGTACATCCGCCGCTTCGATGGCTTCCAAGGACCGGCGGATGCAGGTTTCGTCCAGGGCTTCTCCGTATAAAACGACCCGGGGCTTCACTGTTCCGCCGCAGGCACTGCAACGGGGAATGCCGTTCATCCAGTTTGTTTCGTCCCGCAAATAGTCCAGCGCGTATCGGGCGCCGCAGGCGACGCAACGATTGTCGTGGATGGATCCGTGGAGTTCCAGGACATTTTTGCTGCCTGCTGTCTGGTGAAGACCGTCTACGTTCTGGGTGATGATCGCTGCCAGCTTTCCCTGTTCCTCCAACCGAGCCAGGGCGCGGTGCGCCTTGTTGGGGACGGCGTCTTTCGGGACCAGATTTTCCATGTAGTAGGAAAAAAACATCTTTGGATCTCGCAGAAAACAGTCTTCCGACAGCAGGTATTCCGGAGCGACGCCGTATCGGTTGCGGGCGTGGTACAGGCCGGATTCCGATCGGAAATCCGGGATGCCGCTTTCGGTGGATACGCCGGCGCCGCCGAAAAAGACCATGCGGCGGCCGTTCTGAAGGATTTGTTTCAGTTCTTCGTACATACTGCCTCCTTTGTTCCATCTTATGATACATCACAGCAGATTTTTTGGAAAGAGAAAGCGCAAACAGGTTGAACATATGTTCTTTTCGGCATATAATGAACTTATGAAAAATGCGGAAGCGGTCATGGAAAAACTGAAGATCCTCACCGATGCGGCGAAGTACGATGTCTCCTGTTCCAGCTCCGGCCATGAACGGCGGGGAAAGAAGGGACAGATCGGCAGCGCCTCGAAAGCCGGCATCTGCCACTCCTGGACGGCGGACGGCCGTTGTATTTCCCTGCTCAAGGTCCTGTACAGCAACCGCTGTGTGTACGACTGCGAATACTGCATCAATCGGCGCTCGGCCCGGGTGGAGCGGACGTCTTTTATGCCGGAGGAACTGGCGGAGCTCACGATGGAGTTCTATCGCCGGAACTACATCGAGGGATTGTTTCTGAGCTCCGCTGTGGACGGCACGCCGGACCGGACGGGGGAGGAGATGTGCCGCACGTTTCAAATCCTGCGGGAGGACCGGGGCTTCCTGGGCTATATCCATGCGAAGATCATTCCCGGCACGTCTCCCGAGCTGGTGGACCGGATCGGCCGGCTGGCCGATCGGG
>JAAYDG010000049.1 GCA_012729355.1 Clostridiales bacterium | reverse complement strand
TCCGCCTGGCAAAGCTGATGCAACGTGAGGCCAACTGGCTGGTCCTGGATGAGCCCACCAACCACCTGGATGTGGAAGCCAAAGAAGAATTAAAACGCGCCCTCATGGAATATAAGGGCGCGATCCTGCTGGTTTGTCATGAACCGGAGTTTTATGAAGGCTGGATCGACGACGTCTGGAATGTGGAAGACTGGACGCTGAAGATCGTGTAGCCTTAATTCGTATAGAGTTTATTGCTTCACAAAATCCTCCACCGCCTCGATCGTCCGGTCGATATCCTCCATCGTATTGTACGGCGCCAGGCCGATCCGGAGCAGACCACCCTGCTCTTCCAGCTTCAACACGTGATTGGTGATCTCGATGGCATAGAAATCGCCGTCCCACACGAAGATGCCCCGTGCGGCCAGGAATTCGGCGATATCGTGGGCATTCCGGCCCTGGATGGTAAAGGAGACCGTGGAGGTCTTTGGGAGTCCTTCCGGCGAAGTATAGAGCTTCAGGCCGGGGATCTTGGCCAGTTCGGTCCGTAGCTTTTTGGCCATGGGCGCCTCGTAGGCATCGATGGCCAGCATACCGGCTACGATGTCTTTTCGTTTGCCGGACAAGCCTTTCAGTTCCTCCGGGAAATAGGCTTCGTGGCGCTTTCCGATGTCGGCGATAAAGTCCACCGCGGCGGCGCAGCCGCAGATGTGTTCGAAGTTGGGTGTTCCGGTTTCAAACTTTTCCGGCGGCATCGTGTTGTCGTCGGCCAGCACCCGGAGGGTCCTGATTTTTTCCAGGGTTTCGTGCTTGGCGTACATCACGCCCATGTGGGGGCCGAAGAACTTGTAGGCAGAGGTCACCAGGAAATCGGTGCCGATGTCCTTGACGTCGATCACCTGATGAGCGGCGTAATGGACGGCGTCGATAATGGTCAGGGCGCCCACTTTATGTGCAAGCTCGATCATGGGCTTTACGTCAGTGATGGTGCCGTTGGCATTGGCCGCCCAGTTGATGGCCACCACCTTCGTCTTGTCGCTCAGCTTGCTTTTGTAATCCTCCATGTCCAGCGTATAAGTGGAAAGGTCGACCCGAACGCTTTTGACGATGATTCCCCGCTCTTCCAGCGTCCGCAGCGGCGACCGGTTGGATTCGTGGTCGATATCGGTGATGATCACTTCGTCGCCCTCTTTCAAATCACGGGCGATGGCGAAGACCAGCTTGAAGTTGTTGGTCGAAGAGCTTTCGCCGAAGATCACTTCGCTGGCGCTGCAGTTGAAAAACGCCGCCAGGGTTTCCCGGGCTTCCTGCTGCAAGGCCATAGTCTCCAGAGAGGTGACGAAGCAGCCGTGGGCGTTGGCGTTGTGGTAGAACATATAATCGTTGATTTTTTCCACTACGCTCCGCGGCACCTGAGTGCCCCCGGGACCGTCCAAAAACGCCGCCGGCAGGCCGTTGACAGTCTTGCACAAGCAAGGAAACTGTTCTCTTACATGATCCAGATCAAATCGAAAATCTTTCATGGTACCCTCCTATATGTAGCTCAGTCTATACTAATTATTCGAAAACCGCCAGCAGATCACAGCAGCTCCACTTTGGAGAAGTCTATATTGCCGTCCTTATCGATCAGCGCGCTGTTTGCATGGACACGTTCGATGGTCGCCGCAAACATTTCGTGGGAACCGGTCATGATGGAACCGACGATCTTGCACTCGATATTCACCGGGCAATCGGCAAGGATCGGCGCATCGATCGTTTCTGCTTCGGTGACCGCAACATTCATCTTTGCCAGTTTGTCTTCGTCTCTCCGGCTGTGGCTGCCCAGATAGTCGAAGATCTCCTTGTAGCTCTTTTCGACCAGATTCACCACAAAGCAGCCGGAATCCTTGACCATCTTGTAAGAATATCTGGTGGGTGTGATCCCGACCATGAGCATGGGGGGATCGAAGCTGCAGTTGCAGCAATACGCCACAGCCAGGGCGTTGTCTTCGCCTTCCGGGCTGCGGCACGAAACCAGTACGTTCGGCCTGGGCTGCAGGCAGGGCTTGACGGCGGCTTCTTGCTTGGCAGGTGTGTTGATATTTTCCATGGATATTTCCTCCTGTTGTTTTCCTGTGATCGATCATTGATGTTCATTAAGAGTATATCATAATTTATTTTGAAAAAGGGGTTGACGCGTCGAAATTGATGTGTTATTGTACTAATCACTTAATACAATAACACAAAGGGGGTAATCAACGATATGACGAATCAATATGCATCGGGCGCACCGATCTATATGCAACTGGTCCACCAGTTTAAGCATAGGATCATCTCGGGGGAATGGCCGGCAGGATCCAAGCTGGATTCGGTCAGAGATCTGGCGATGAGCTTTGAAGTGAATCCCAACACGATGCAGCGGGCGCTTTCGGAACTGGAACGAGACGATCTGGTTTACGCCGAGCGCACAACAGGCCGATTTATTACACAGGATAAGGAGTTGATCGCAAAAATGCGGGAAGAAGTTGCACAGGAAATCATCGAAACATTTATACAACAGATGGAAAGCATAGGGTTTTCCAACAAGGAAGCCGTAGAGCTGGTTCATAAAAAAGCGACAGAAAGGAGCGCTGAATCCCATGACAAACAATAACACGATGCCAGCCGGGCAAACAGCGCTCGTGGAGATCGCCAACGTGACCAAGACCTATCAAAGCAGAAAAGCGCTGTCCGCGCTGAATCTGAACCTGGAGCCGGGTCATATCGTGGGTCTCCTGGGACCCAACGGCAGCGGCAAGACCACACTGATGAAGATCCTTACCGGCGTCCTGAAGGACTACACCGGAACCGTCACAATCAACGGAGAAACCGTCGGGGCAAAAACGAAAGCCCTGGTCTCCTACCTGCCCGACGTATCCTACTTCAGCGCATGGATGCGCCCGACTGATGTGATCGCCCTCTTCAAGGACTTTTATGCGGACTTTGACGAGCAAAAATGTCTGGAAATGGTGAAGCGTCTTGGCCTTGACGAAAAACAGCGGATCAAGACCATGTCCAAGGGAACGATCGAGAAGTTCCAGCTTTGTCTGGTAATGTCCCGCAACGCGCTGCTCTACGTCCTGGACGAGCCCATCGGCGGCGTGGATCCGGCAGCCAGGGATTATATCCTAAGCACCATACTGTCCAACTATAACGAAGCAGGAACGATCTTTGTTTCCACTCACCTGATCTCCGACGTGGAAAAGATCTTCGACACCGTAGTCTTTCTGAAGGAAGGCGAAGTAGTGCTGCACGGAGAGATCGACGAGATCCGGCAAAGAGAAGGAAAATCCATCGACGAACTGTTCCGGGAGGTGTTCAAATGTTAAAGAAGCTGATCAAATATGATTTCAGATCCACCTGGAGAGAATTCGCGGCTATTTATCTGTCGATTTTGCTGGGCGTGACCGTGTTTCCCTTCATTGCAAAGAACGTCTCCAACAACTTGATCAATGCCACGATGGGGCTCATCGCCTTTGCCATCGTCGTGGCCACCTTCGTGGTGACCATCGGCAGCCTCTTTAAAATCTTCAACAAGAATATTTTTTCCGCCGAAGGGTATCTGACCATGACCCTGCCGGTGAGCGAGATCCAAATCGTCGTCTCGAAGCTGGCCGTCAGCACCGGCTGGATCATCCTGACAGGAGCGGTTTCCATGCTGGGCATGTTCATCTTTGCCTCCGTCATGTCTCCGGAAATGGTGCCTCAGATGTTCGAAGCCCTGAAACAGGTCATGGCGGCGCTGGACGGACGAAGCGTTTTGGCAGGCCTTCTGCTGATCCTGTTCCTCGTGGCCCTGGTCCTCAAGGAAGCAGCCAAGTTGTTCCTGGCTTGCTCCATCGCCCATCTGAAGCGGCTGAACCGGTTTCGGATACCCGCAGGGATCCTCTCTTTCTTCCTGTTCACCTGGTTGGAGGCGCTGGTGGTGGATGCCATCGGCTGGGATGCGAACTTCGCCATCGGCGGGCCGGGGGCTATGACCACGGAATGCGGCGCGAAGAATATCATCACCAACCTGGACAGCTTTATCACCGCGCTGGAGCTCGGTACCCTGTTCCAAATGGGATTCACAGCCCTCTTTGCAGCCGGAACCATCTACCTGCTCAAGCGGAAACTGAATCTGGACTAAGCTTTGGCAGTAAAAGAATACCCTCAGTCAAACGACTGAGGGTATTTCGTTATTTGACTGAGGGCTTTTCACTATTTGGCCGAGGTCCTTTTGCCGGATTTCTTCGACTTGCCTGTTTTATCGGTAAAGGATTTCTTGTCTTTATACGAAAAGTCTTTCCGCTTCGCGCCGCCGTAGCTCTTGCCCTTCGACTTGCCATAGTTCTTTCCCTTGGGGACGCTGAAACCCTTCCCCTTCGGATCATCGAAGTCAGTCTTTTCGTAGCTTCGGTCCAACTCGCCAAAGGCCATCTTGAACAGCACCGACGCCACATCCAAGGTGGTTGCCTCCGGAGCTTCGATCAGGACTTTTTCGATCACCCGGTCGTACTTCGCATACCCCCCGGCCTCCAGCATCGTCACGACGCGCTTGACCGCGGCATCCAGCTTCACCTCTTCGATGTCTGCTATTTTCGGTGGTTGCATGGGCAGAATAGTGGTTTTGCTATACTTCTGGATCTCCCGCAGCCGATACATGTCGCGCCCGAAGACGAAGGAGTACGATACCCCTTTCTTCCCGGCCCGGGCCGTCCGTCCGATCCGGTGAACGTAGTATTCTTCGTCGGAGGGAATATCGTAGTTGAAGACTGCTTCGATATTGTTGACGTCGATCCCCCGGGCCGCCACATCCGTGGCAACGAGAATGTCGATCTTCTCCTGTTTGAATTTGGTCATTACGCGCGTTCGCTCGGACTGCTTCATATCTCCGTGAAGCGCCTCGGCGGAATATCCCCTGCCCTGGAGCGACAGGGTCAACTCGTCGACCCGTTTTTTGGTATTGCAAAACACCAGCCCCAACCGGATATCCTTGGCGTCGATCAGGCGGCACAGGAGTTCCAGTTTGGAAGAATCCCGCACCTCGATGTAATACTGTTCAATATTGGGGATCGTCAGTTCTTTGTGGATCGTCAGGATGTACTCCGGCTCCCGGAGATACAGCTTCG
>JAAYDG010000048.1 GCA_012729355.1 Clostridiales bacterium | reverse complement strand
TTTTCAAATCGTCGTCATATAAAGCAAACACGTCTCCGCCCGGCAAATACTTGTCGATCATATCTTCCTGCTCGTCTGCCAACAACAATAAGTCCAGGAACTGTTTTTTGTTTTCGACAATTTTTTCTATTTTCACCATATCTCTGTTGTCTCCTGATTTGTCAGCTCTTTTCGAATTTACCGATTAGAGAAGCGGTCCAAACCGACTCAAATATATTCAAAGCTGTCGCCCACGCCCAGATCTTCCACAGCCACGACCCGCGCCAGGCTGATCTTGGCTTTTACATCGGTGCAGTGGCAGGGATGCATGGCAGAAATTTTCTGCTTGGACAAATACGCCAGGATCTCTTCCATGACCGACGGATCCACGTCCAGCAGATGGAAACCCCCGATCACATCCACGATGCGGTCATCGCCGCAGACTTCTTTCGCATACTCGATGGTATTGCAGATCCCGGCGTGGCAGCAGCCCGTTACGATCACGAGTCCCTCGCCGGTTTTGTAGACCAGGGACGTATCATCGATGATATAGTCCGGCTCGAGCTCCCCGTCGGGGCCCTTGGTGACGCCGAAGGTGATCTTGTTTTCGAAGTCGTTGCGTCTTGGGATCTCTCCCAGGTAGATCAGATTTTCCGTCAGCTGGAAGGGCTCGTTCACTTTCTTGATGCGAAAATAGTATTCCAATGCGCTTTCTCTGAGTGTGAGGCCGATTTCTCTTCCTTCGATGCTCTTGGGTTCAAAGGCTTTTTCGTGGCCGATCAGATCGACCTTCTTTTTCATTTGTGTCACTTCGTAATATTTTATAAGTTCACCGATGCCTCTGGTGTGATCGTCGTGTCCATGAGAAAAGATGAGGCTGTCGATCTCCTTCAGCTCCAAACCCAGCAGTTGGGCGTTACGGATAAAGATCTCGGAGTACCCGGTATCCAGCAGGATGCTTTGACCGGCCTCCTCGATCAAGGCGGAAAATCCCGGTTCTCCGTAAAAATAACGGTCGATCCTGGTGTTGTTGTCGCACAAAATGGTAACTTTCATCTTCTTCCTCCGCTTATACTTCCAATGTGCTGTTCCGGTTTGCAATTTCACTATAGGTCACTATTTCGCACTTTGCAACCTATTCGGCGAAGTATTCCGTAATCCGGCGGCGCTGCCGATGTATGGATGTTGATTCTTTCGGTCGATTTCTCTATACTTAAATTACGCAAAATAAACCGATGCAATGAAAAGGAGAAATCATGAAACTCACGCTCATACGAAGCGCGACCCTGAAGCTCGAATACGGGGGACAGTGCATTCTGATCGACCCCGCTTTTTCCGCCAAGCTCACCGGCCCTTCCTTTGCCGGAAAGTCGAAAAATCCCCTGATCGATCTGCCCATGACCAAGGAAGCGATCGTGGACGGGGTGGATGCGATGATCGTCTCTCACCTCCATTCCGACCACTTCGACAAGGCTGCCCAGGCGTTTATCGACAAGTCTCTTCCGGTCCTCTGCCGGCCAAACGAGGAGGAGAGCATTCGGAATATGGGATTTGTCGACGTCCGACCCATCGGGGAGCGCTACCGGCTCGGCAATGTGGAAATCATAAGGACCTATGCCAAACATGGCTCGGGCAGTGTGCAGGAGGAGATGGGGGAAGCGTCGGGTTTTGTGTTCAAGGCGCCCGGAGAGCCGGTGGTCTATTGGCCCGGGGATACGGTCCTCTGCAACGAGGTCCGCAGCGTGCTTGCGAATGAAAAGCCCGCCGTGGTCATTCCCCATTCGGCGGGTGCGGTATGGAACGGTGTCAAGATCCTCTTCGACGAAGTCGAGACCGTGGAGATCTGCGAGGCAGTCCCGGATGCGACGGTGGTGGCGGTACACCTGGATTCCTACGATCATGGCACCGTTTCTCGGGCGTCGCTACGAGCATACGCCTCGAGCCGGGGAATCGATACATCGAGACTTCGGATCCCCGACGACGGCGAAACGCTGATTTTGGAGTAAAAGGAGAAACGTCAAAGATGAAAGGTTTAAAATTTCTAATCACGCTGCTGATCGTACTTGCCGTCGGCGCTGCGGGCATCGTATATTACACAGGAAGCCGGGTGTTCGAGCGTTCCCTGCAGATGGTCGATAACGAGAGTACTGCGCTGCAGACCGGATATGACTATCTCGAAACGATCCAATTTGATGTTTCGGACTTTCAGCGAAAGTATCAAATAGAAAATGTGAATCTCACGTCGACGTTTGACGGTCACACGATTCCCGCGGACTATATCCTTTCCGGCAGCCTGAATTCCGACACGGTGATCCTGGTTCACGGTATGGGCGGAAACCGGGTTTCCGTTTACCCGCAGGCGGAAATGTTTCTGCGAAACGGATACAACGTATTGACCTACGATCAGCGAAGCTCCGGCGAAAACACGGCACCCTACACGACGTACGGCTACTGGGAAAGCAGAGACTTGATCGATTGCATCCACTACGTCGATGAGCAAATCGACGAAGATCGGAAAATCGTTGCTTGGGGCGTTTCTTTCGGCGGAGCGACCGTGGGGAACGCGTTTGCGGACCAGTGCTTTTGGAAGAAGGTCGACTATGCCGTTCTTGACAGTCCGATCAGCAACATGCGCGACATGCTGGAAATGAGCATGAACGAAACAGGTTCGGGCTTTCCGGTCAGTTTTCTTCTGACGGCGGGAAATCTGGTGACAAAATCAAAGCTCAATTTCTCCTATGAAGACACCGACGTGGTGCACTATGCCGGGCAAGCGACTGTGCCGACCCTGGTGATCAACAGCCGGGCCGACACGGTGACGCCGTTCTATATGGGAGAAGACATCTACAATGCGCTTTCCGTGGAAAAGAAGCAGCTCTATACCGTGGAGGGCATTCCCCACGGAAACATCCATCTGCTGGCGCCGGCAGAATACGAGCAGGTCGTGATGGATTTTATACAGTAGCCGAAGGAAAAGCCCTGCGGCTTCTGCCGCAGGGCTTTTTGATTTCCGGCTTCTACATGCCGACCTTTTCTTTGAAATTCCTGATGAACCCGGCCCGATAGACTTCCGGGGCATTGGTTTCCAGGTCTTTTTCGATGTGCTCGGTGAGGGTCCGGACGGTTTGGTCCACCCGGGCGAAGCAGTCGTCCGTGACGCTGCGGAGCAAGGCCGTCGCTTCGTCGGCCTTGCCGGCGGAAAACAGGTTTTCCGCCTCTGCCAGCGCAGAGTCCGCAGCGTCCCGAAACGCCGATTCCAGTTCCGCCTGAGCTTCCCGCACCAACGGAATGTATTTGTTGTAATCGCATTCCACATCCATCTGCATCCGCTTCATCCGCCACCAGAAGGAATCCGCACTGTACTTATTGGTTCCGCTGCCCATGCCTTCCGGCACATAGCCCACGTTAAAAACCGGGATCGGGAACCCTGAGCAGGGCGGACACATGGACGCCCAATAAACAAAGGCCGGTTCCTTATATCCCGACTTCCGGTATTCCACGACCATGGTGGCGGCCGTATGCCCGGGGGCGGGTTCGGAACCGTGCATGCAGACGGAAGCGGAGCAGGCAGCCGCCGGACTCCAGCGGGAGTAGATGGTATCTCCCTCGTAGTGGTCCCGAAGGATGGCCCACAGGTGCTCCGGTCTGTATGGTTCTTTCATGTTCGCTTTCAGCCGCGCCAGACGGCTTCCCCGCAGATGCCCCGACAGAAAGCGGCTGTGGATCAGCATAAAGCTCTTGGCAAAGTTGAAGGGGCGCCGGGGATCGTGGAGTCCTTTTTCGATGGCAAAATCCACCAGGCCGTCGGATGCCTCGTCGTACACCTCCTCGATGGAATAAGCGTTGGATATGAAGTGGGCTCCGGTGATCTTTTTGGCGATCCAGTGCCGGTCCACGGTCTCCAGGAGCCAGATCTCATTGGGATCGGCGATCATGAACGTGTTGTGATAGGAATCATCCACCGGACCGCCGTAGGAACAGCTTCCGCCCTGGCCGTACCGGACCAGCAAATCGATGATCACGTGCATCGCTTCGTATGCGGTCTTCCCCCGCTCCAGCCCCAGACGCAGAAGGTCCATACCCAAAAGCGCTTCCCGGTCATTCGGCGGGATCTCGGACCAGTCCGCCTCGTTACCGATGGCCACGCCGTACTCGTTGACCCCGTGCTCGAAGCCCCAGATCCACCAGGGTTTGGATCCGATCATGCCGCAGGTCTCTTCGACCTGGTCGATCTCGATGTATGTGCAGCGCAATTTCTCCCCCGGCGGATATTTTTTGGCGGGAAACCAAAGCAGGGGTTGAGACTCGTCGATGTCTCTGTCGCTGTTTTTGGCAAACAGGTTGCAGCCCGAAGCCGTCAGCGATCGATGGACAGCCAGGGTATCGCAGGAAGGAATTTCTCTCATGGGAACCTCTCATTCGTAATGCGGTAACTTTATGATACAATTATACAACAGTGTTGCTGACACCGGCAACCGATCCCCGAAGAAACCCTAAGAAAGGACCGGACCCATGACGGAAAAAACCTACCCGATGAAAGCCCCGCCCCAAACGCTGCAGGGCCACTGGGCCGACACCGTCCTCTATCGGGACGATGCGGCCATCCTCCACGAATTTTTGTCCGAAGGAGGAGAAGTGCCACCCCACACCGTACCCTACACCGTATTCATCGTCATCCTGAAAGGATCTGTGGAAATCGCTTCCGGATCCCTGGATTACACGCATTATGATCAGGGCACCGTGGTGGAGATTCCCGCCGGCGATCTGGCCGGTGTCCGCAACCGCCGGAAGGCGACGGCCGAATTCTTCGTATTCAAATCCGGCGCATAAGACCTTACTTCTTCGTCTCTTTTCGTTTGTACACCGGCATACTGGGCGGACAGAGCTCTTCCAGCGTCCGCCCGTGGGCTTCATACTTCCCGTACAGCGTTAAAAACCGGTCGTAGACCCGCTGGGCATCCCGCTTCAGGGCCTCTTCGTCCAGCCCCGGGATCTTCCGGTCTTTCATGCGCACCACGCCGTTGATGACGGCATGCGTTACGTTGTTGCCCACGCAGCTGACGACGAGCGTCCGAACGGGATCCTCCACGGGCCCTACCGCCAGATCATCCAGATCCACTACGATGATATCGGCCTTGGCGCCGGCCTGGAGCACACCGATGTCGGTCCGGCCCAGGGCTTTGGCTCCGTTGAGGGTGGCTGCGTTGAAGAAATCGGCGGCATCGGTCATGGGATAGTGTCTCTCGTGGGCGAAAGTATCGGCCATGGAACCGTCTTCGCCGTACCGGGTAAACAGCACCCGCCATGCGCAGAGCCGGTCCAGATGCCAGGCCAGGCGCAGGTTCTGGATCATGTCCACGGGCTGAGCGTCGGTGCCGATGGTCAGATTGATTCCGTACTCCAGGTATTTTGCATAGGAAAACAGACCGGCGCCGTAATTGGCTTCGGCGATGGGTGTGTGGACTACGGTCACGCCGGCGTCGGCCAGCTTTTTCAACTCGCTGTTTTTGACGGTCAGGGCGTGGGGCATCAACAGTTTCGGGGTGAGCAGTCCCAGTTCCTCGAAGAGATCCACCGTGGTCTTTCCGAAGCGGGGAAGCACGTACCGCCATTCCACGTCTTCCTCGCAAGCATGGAGACGCATGGGGATATCCAGCTTTTGAGCCAGCGCCATGGCTTCCTGCAGGATTCCCGGCTCGGTAACGGAAATCTGACACGGATTCAGAAAGGAGCGGATGAGACTGCTCTCGTCGCCCCGATATTTTTCGCAATACTCCACAGCTTCCCGGAAGCTTTTCGCCTCCCGGACCGGATCGTTTTGTCCCGTCCGGCTGAGCCTGGACTTAAAGCTGGGGCCCAGGTAGGCGCGGATCCCCATCTCCTTTGCGGTCCCGGCCATGATCTCAAACTCGTGGGCCGTCTGGCTCCAGGCGTGGAACCGCTCTCCGGCAATGGGCATCATGGTGGTGATCCCGTTCAGGATCAACTGAGCCATGGAGTACTTCTGGCGAATGGAAAAATCTTCATCGGTGTAGGGATCTGCGGCCCGGGGACCCGGCGCCGGCGCCCAGTTGGGACCGTCGGAAGGATCTTTCTTAAACAGGACCACATCGAAATTGGCGTGGTCTGTATCCACATCGGCTTCCAGATCGATGAAGCCCGGGCTGATAATGGACAGCCCCGTGTCCCACAATTCATCGTACGCTCCCGGATAGTCGTGGCCCGCAAACAGGATCGTATCTCCCCGGTAAGCGACCTCGCCGTCCTCGTAGACCACCTGCCGGCGGCCGTCGAAGGCGATCACATACTTTCCTCTCATGAGTGTTGTCCCGGATTTCATCGGTGTCTCCTTTGCCATTTTGCACAAACACTGTAACGGATCGGGGAAATGGGGTATACTGTCAAGCGGTGATCGTCTCTCGGAAAGGATCGGTATCCCGTGACAGATCTTCTGAAACAAATCATAATATACTACCTGACAGCCGTCAATCTGTTGGCGTTCGCACTGTCGGGCCTGGACAAACGGGCTGCCTTGAAGAGGCGTCGCAGGATCCCCGAAGCGCGTTTGCTGTTCCTCGCCGCAGCAGGCGGCGGCATCGGACTGTTTTTGTCCATGGAATTTTTTCGCCACAAGACTCAAAAAACCGCATTCAGGATCGGTGTGCCGCTGATCATCACGGCCCAGTTTCTCCTGCTTGCTGCCTTCCTGTATCTGCGCTACTACACCTAAAATATCCCGGCGTTTCGCGATCGTCAACGACTCCTCGTTCTGTGGTATAATGACTTGAAATGAACTATGTGCTGCGTATCCTGGACAACATCAGAAATTTGAGACTGTTTCGCCTGACGCCGGCCAGGGTGATCCTGCTTGGGTTTTCAGGCCTTATCCTGCTGGGCGCGGTCGTGCTGAGCCTGCCGTTCAGTTCGGCGTCGGGACATTCCATCGGGTGGACCGACGCACTCTTCACTTCGGCTTCGGCAGTCTGTGTCACAGGGCTGGTGGTGGCCGACACGAACCTTCAATGGTCTTTGCTGGGAAAGACGGTGATTCTGTTTTTGATCCAGATCGGCGCGCTGGGCATCATGTCCGTCGTGACGGTATTTTCCGTTTTTACGGGGAAGCGGCTGGGCCTGATGGACCGCCTGACGATCCAGGAATCGCTGAACAACTTCACGATCGGCGGGATCGTCAAAACGTTTTACGGCATTTTAGGCGTTACGCTGATCGCCGAACTGGCCGGTGCATTGATCTTCTTGACGGAGCTGCTCCCTGTCTATGAGCTGCCCGAGGCTGTGGGAAAAAGCATCTTCCACTCCGTATCCGCCTTCTGCAACGCCGGTTTCGATCTCTTCGGTGTTTCGGACGCCCCCTTCGGCAGTATACTGTCCTTTCAGCAACGCCCGTTGTTTTTGGTCACCACGAGTCTGCTGATCATCCTGGGCGGACTGGGGTTCATCGTGTGGAACGACATTGCGGTCCATCGTCGTTTTTCCAAGCTGACGCTCCACTCCAAGGTCGTTCTCTCCACCACCGGGATCCTGCTTCTCTTGGGCACGTTGCTTTTCTGGATGACGGAATCCGGCAATCCCGAAACCTTGGGTGCCCTGTCGGGGCCCGGGAAACCGATCAATGCCTTTTTCCTGTCCGTCACGGCCAGGACCGCCGGGTTCAGCGCCGTGGCGCCGGCGGACATGACCGATGCTTCGAATTTTCTGACCATGCTCCTGATGTTTATCGGCGGCGCCCCCGGCTCCGCAGCAGGCGGCATCAAAGTCACCACCTTCAGCATTTTGATGCTCACGGCGCTCACCATCGCCCGGGGCAGAAGCGACGTGCAGATTTTCGGGCGCCGGCTGCCCGAAGGCATCATCATGAAAGCGATCGCCGTGGCCGCCCTGGCGCTGTTCACCGTCATTGCGGTGACCATGATTCTGATGGTGGAAAACCGGGTGACTTTTCTGCAGGCCCTGTACGAGGCCATTTCCGCCTTTGCCAATGTGGGCCTGTCCACGGGCATTACGCCGGAACTGTCCCTGCTGAGCAAATATGTACTGATCCTGACCATGCTCGTGGGACGCATCGGCCCCTTTACCGCCATGGTCGCATTTACATCCAAACGCAAGAATCGAACGCAGCCCTACCGCTATCCGGAAGGGCGAATCACCACAGGGTAGGAGGTCTCTCATGAAATCTTTTGTCATACTGGGCCTGGGCCGCTTCGGCATCAGTCTGGCCAGGACGCTCATCGAACTGGGGCACGAGGTGCTGGGCGCCGATGCCGACGAGAGCGTGGTCAAAAAACACGCGAACGAACTGACGCACATCGTTGAAGCCGATATCACCAGCGAGGATTTTCTGCGATCCATCGAAGTGGAAAAATTCGATGCGGTGGTCATCGCAGTGTCCTCCAATCTGCAGGTCAGCATCATGACGACGCTCATCGCCAAGGAGGTGGGCGCCAAGTACCTGATCGCCAAGTCCCAGAGCGATTTCCACTCCCGTCTGCTCTATAAGATCGGCGCCGATGTGGTCATACTTCCGGAAAAAGACATGGGCGTCAAGGTCGCGCACAATCTCGTGGCGGATAATTTCCTGAATATGATTGAGATTTCCCCCGAATACAGTATTATGAATATATATCCGCCGGAATCCTGGATCGGCAAGACCCTGGAGGAACTGAACCCGAGTCTTCACGAGCGCGTCCACACACTTGCGCTTCGAAAATCCGATTCTTCGGCGACCCTGCTGCCCGACCCGGAAATCGTCGTGGAAGAAGGAGATATCATCACCCTGATGGGCGAAAACAATACGCTGAAGAAACTCGAAGGAAAGAGGTAATCACCCATGAAAGTACTGCTGATCAACGGAAGTCCGAGAAAGGAAGGCTGCACCTACACCGCCCTGCGGGAGGTGGCCGATGCCCTGGAGGCCAACGGGATCGAGACGGAATTCTTCCATATCGGCACCGAACCGGTGCGTGGATGCATTGAATGCTGGAAGTGTACCAAACTGGGCCGCTGCGCCTTTGACGACGATGTGTGCAACACCATGGCTGAACGGATGATCGCCGCCGACGGCATCGTGATCGGTTCTCCCGTATTCTACGCCGCTCCTGCGGGTCAGCTCTGCGCTCTGCTGGACCGGATCTTCTACGCTCAGGCTTCCGCACTTGCCCACAAACCCGCCGCTGCAGTGGTCAACTGCAGGAGAGGCGGCGCCAGCGCCGCCTTCGACCGGCTGAACAAATACTTCACCATCAACCACATGCCCGTAGTCACATCCCAGTACTGGAATTCCACGCACGGCCGCAAGCCCGAAGAAGTCCTTCAGGATCGGGAAGGCATGCAGACCATGCGGCTGCTGGGCAAGAACATGGCCTGGCTTCTGAACAACCTGGAAGCGGGCGGCATTGCGCCTCCGGAGGGTGAGCCCTGGCAGATGACCGACTTCTGCCGAAAAAAGTAATCGATGCAGGACTTCAACATCAAAAAAATGCGGGCCGTAGCCTTCTATACGTTTCTGACCGCTGCCGGTGTTCTGCTGGTCTACTTCAGCCTGCTCCACCTGCCCGTGGTCCTGCACTACGCCACAAGCTTCCGGAATATGGTCATGACCGTCCTGTCCCCGCTGATCCTGGCTTTTGTGATCGCCTATCTTTTGAATCCGGTGATCTTGCGCTGCGAGCGCGTCTTGTTGCAAACTGCGGTACCCCTCAAAGAAAAGCGTGTCCGGCCACTGGCAGTCGTTTTCGCTGTTTTTACGTTTCTGCTCCTGCTCACGCTGATCATCTCTCTGCTCGTGTTCAGCGTCACACGGGAGCTTCAGGTAGGCGACTTGGACGGACTGCTCCTGATTGCCACGAATTTTCTGGAAGGGTTAAACCGATTTTACGCTGCCTCCATGAAATGGCTTACGGACATGAACCTGGAATCGCCCAACGTTCAGTCGTTGCTCCAGGAGATCAGCGACACAGTCTACGGCACGATCCACGGTCTCGTGTCGGACTTCACCGGATCTCTGGGCCACATCTCCGGCAACTTTGCGGCCTTTTTCTTCGGTGTGGTGATGTCGGCATACATGATGCTGGACGGCCGGCGCATCAAGGAATACCTCGGGAGGGTAACGAAAGTGCTTTTTCAAGAGCAGACCAATCAAAAGATCCATGACGTGCTGAACGATCTGAATCGCGCATTTTCCGGTTACTTGCGGGGCCAACTGCTGGATGTGCTCTTTATGATCATCGCCGTGAGCATCGCACTGCAGGTTACGGG
>JAAYDG010000047.1 GCA_012729355.1 Clostridiales bacterium | reverse complement strand
CGCCGGGCTTCTGTGGTATACGCATCCTCGCTGTATCCTTCGTGCTGCTCCATGTTGGTGTCGTTCATGAGCTTCATGATCGCGGGATGCGCGCCTTCGTTGTAATCGCAGTAAAACATAATCATACTATCGTTTTCCCTTTCTTTTCCTTTGCTTCTTTCGCCCAGGCGCCTTCCCAGACGATTTTTCTGTAGTTGTTGCGATCGGTGTCACCCTCGGTGCTGAAACACAGTACCGCAGAATCGGCGTCCATTGCCAAAGCCGTCCGTAGATCTTTGTATCGTTCATCGAGCATCAGATGGTAACAAAGCCCCACCCCTACAGCACCGGATTCGCCGGAGATCACCCGAGGGTCTCCCGGGACCGGCGCCGCCAGGATCCGCATGCCCGTTGCCGTTACGGGATCCTCTAAAGAAATGAATCCTTCCGTGTGATCCCGCAGGATCGGCCATCCCAGATTCGTAGGTTCCCCACAGGCCAGTCCGGCCATAATCGTATCCATTTCGCCGCTTACGAGATGAAGACTGCCGTCATCGGCCGCCGCCGTCCGATAGTAACAGTCCGCCTGATCCGATTCAATAATGATGACTTTCGGACGATCCGCCCCGTAGACGTCTGCGAGGAGACCCGTCACGGCAGCAGCCATGGAGCCTACGCCGGCCTGCAAAAAAACATGAGTGGGCTTGATCTTCCGGGCTTCCAGTGCTTCGAAGCACTCCAGGGCCATCACTGCATATCCCTGCATGATCCACAGAGGAATATCCGTATAGCCTTCCCAGTCCTTGTCCTGTACCGTCACCCAGCCGTTTTTTTCGGCAAGCGCCGCTGCCATACGGATCGTGTCATCGTAGTTCAGGTCCGTGATCGTTGCCTCCGCACCCAGTGCGCGGATATGGGCCAGCCGCTCCGGCGAGGATCCCTTCGGCATAAAGATCACGCATTTCTGACCCAGTTTTTGGGCGGTCCATGCGACACCTCTCCCGTGATTGCCGTCGGTGGTGGAAACAAAAGTGATCTCGCCCAGCTGCTTCCTGATCTCAGGGGAGATCATGGTTTCGTAAGGTAGTTCCCGTATGTCCGATCCCAATCTATGGGCCAGGTACGTCCCGATGGCATAGGCGCCGCCCAGTCCTTTAAAGGAATTGATGCCGAACCGGTAGGATTCATCCTTTACATAAATATGGCCCAGACCCAGCGTTCGGGCCAGACCTGAAAGTTCTGCCAGAGGCGTCTCCGCATAAGACGGGATGCTCCGGTGAAAATCTCTCGCTTTCCCGGCCTCTTTGCGCCCTACGATCTTCGGGTCCGCCGGGGGTGTTTGCCCCATTCTGTTTTCGATCCATTTCATGATGCTTTCCTCGTTCTGCTATCCGTAAATCAACACCAAGCCCAACAGCATGCCGAAGATCAGAGATGCCGCAGGAAGCTTCGAGCGCCACATGAGAATGGATTCCGGAAGCAATTCGCCAAAGACCACATAGAGCATGGCACCGCTGGCAAAACTGAGCGATATGGCATGCCACAAAGGACTGATGGACCCCAGCATATATCCTGCAATTGCGCCGAGGACGGTAGGCACTCCGCTGGCAGCCGTAATGGCGATGGCTTTGGATTTGCGCATGCCCCCTGCCATGAGCGGGACCGCGACCGCCATTCCTTCGGGCACATTGTGGATCCCGATGATCAATGCCACGATCCATCCGCTTCCATCCCATAAAGAAGACGCCGCATCCCCCGCATAAGCGGCGCCGATGATCATTCCTTCGGGGAAATTATGCAGTGCGATGGCCGAAGCCATGATGATCCCCGCCACAAAGAGTTCGGAATTCCGATCCATGTGGACCTGCAGATGGTTGCTGTGGATCAACTCGTCTAAATCGTCAGCTGTCTTGGGATGAAAGGAATCCACGTGGGGCACTTCCGGATTGGTCTTGTAATCGATCAGGTAATTGAGCAAGGCCACTACGCCGTAACCGATGAGAATACCGATGATCGCCAGGATCAGATTGGAAGGCTCCGCGCTGCCCGGCGGGAACAGGGTTTCCATGATCAAATCGAAACAAACGACCGAAAGCATCACTCCTCCCGCAAAGCTGAGGAGCAGACTGACGGTTTTTTTGGAGTCCTTTCGGAAGCAACAGCATACTACGGCTCCCACTCCGGTCCCGCCGACTCCGGCGATCGCGGTGATCAATACGACCCAGGCAAATATGCTCATCTCTATTTCCAATACTCCAAATACGTAAGAATGGTCTCAACAGCGCCCCGGGCGCCTACCTGATCGGCAAAGAGACAAAGGTGATAGTTCTCTACCCGTCCCCAGCGCCGTCCGGTATAGTGTTCGTAATATTTCATGCGCTGCTTGTCGGCTTCCCGAATGTACTTTTCCATCTCCTCGTCTGTATCGTCCTTTTTCTCGGGCACGACAGCTCTTTTTCGCTTGATCCTGTATTCCATGCTGGCCGAAATAAAGATATCCACACTGCCTTCTTCCCGAAGCACGTAGTCTGCGCAGCGTCCGACGATCACGCAAGGCCCTTTGGCCGCCAGCCCGCGAATAATCTTGGACTGTTCGAGAAAAATCGTATCGGAAAGAGACGGCTGGTAAAACGTTGTCATGGCCATACGGCCCAGAGACGGTGCGCTCAGATCCGGCGCTTTTTCTTCGTTGGCCGCCAAAAATTTCTCGTCGAAATCCCCTTCCTGAGAAGCCAGCTTCAGCAACTCTTTGTCGTAAAAAGGAATATCAAGCCGCTTCGCCAGCAGGATCCCGATCTCCCTGCCGCCGCTTCCGAATTCTCTGCCGATGGTGATGACTCTTTTGTTCATGTGATCCTCCCGATATCGATCTTCCAATGCTGCGTCCCTATTATACCTTGTTTTGCGTAAAATCGAAACTGTTGTTTCCCACAAGGATGCTGCCCATGTTATATTCGGGATAATTCATTCAGAATTATATAATATCGAAGAATCAATGTAAAGAAAAGGTCGGTTGCCCGAACTGCCCTTTCGGGCTATAATCATGTTGTTCGTCAAAGCTTTTCGGTGAAAGGCGCCAACCGTGAACGTTTATGATTTTGACAAAACCATCTACGAAGATGACAGCACCGTTGATTTCTACAGGTACTGTGTCCGAAACAATAAAAAAGTCCTGCTGGCACTGCCCGGGACTGCTGTCTATGGGATCGCATACCTGATCGGACTCTGCGACAAAACGACGTTCAAACAGGTGTTTTTCGGATTTCTGAAATACCTGGAGGATCCTTCCGCAATGGTCGATTCTTTCTGGTCGCTGCATGAACACAAGATCAAAAAGTGTTATCTGCGGCGAAAGAGGCCGGATGACGTGATCATCTCGGCTTCGCCGGAGTTTCTCCTTCGTCCCGTCTGCGGTGATGTTATCTTGATCGGATCCCGTGTGGATCCCGAGACGGGAATCTTTACCGGCAAAAATTGCTTCGGACAGGAAAAAGTCGATCGACTGATGGAACGCCTTCCCGGATGCGTGCCGGAGGAATTCTATTCCGATTCTTTGTCGGACACCCCCCTGGCGGAACGCTCGAAACGCGCCTATATCGTTCAGGGAGAACAAACGATTCCCTGGAACGAATTTCAACGACGGAAATCGTAAATCCGCGGCTCATCCGTACAAGTTCACGTAAAAGCGCACGTTTGCATCCTCATCGATATAAAACCAGTCCGAAATTTGATCATAGGTGAACGCACCGTCGGGATCCGGCGATTCGAAAAGATAATCCCGATAGAAGATCTCTTCGATTTCCCGGGGCGTATAGTTCATGTGGGCCAGAAAGTCTTCCGGTTTGATTTCATCCCCCAGGGATGCGTCATAGTAGTATTTATACATCCACATGCTGACGCCCGATCCCCAGGCCGATGCTTCCGTATTAAAAATACAAATTTGATAGATGTCACCAAACCTGCAAACTTCAAAATCCACCGTATGCCAGGGATATCCTCCCCAATCGCCCTGACTGGTTAAATCGGCCAGGGTGGCGTTCAGTTCCATTTCGCAGTCCGCAGCGATCCGATCGTTGATTTTATTTGCGTTGGGCAGTTCTTCCCGTACTCTGGGGATGCGAACGTCAAACAAGTATGTCTCCGGAATATTGATGAATTCTTCTCTCCATATTTCCGTGATCTCATCATACACCGGCCGCACATACGTACCGTTGTTCCGAAAATAGTCCAGATCTGTTTCGTCCTGAACAGAATCTAATTCGATTTCGACGACCCGCGTTTGCTCTACGTCGTATATTTCCGTGTGGGTCCAGGATTCTGTCTGGGACAAAATGACCTTGCGGAGCAGGTGTTGCTCATCCACGCAATACGATATCTGATACGTATCCAAAGCATATCCTTTGTAGGCGCTCAGCGAAGCCCTGGCATCGAAGAATGCTCCCCCCGGAATCAATTCGTACACGGTCATGCCGTCACGGTGCTCGACCCGGATTTCCCGGATGAGTTTTTGATCCGTCAAATGAACAAAGAGATCGGCTTCTTCGGGCAATCCGTAGTGATTTTTTTCTGCGGCAGCTTCTTTCCATTCGAAGGTTCCGTCTTCGTGTGCTCCGTAATTGTATAGCGTTAAGATCCCGTTTTCCTGTTTATAACCCGTTGGGACGTCCTGCCCCTCCGAACGGCTGATTCGGATCAGATCGTAGCCCTGGTCCGTTTTCCGAAACCGGATCGTATCCTCGGTCTTCTCCACGTATTCGTTTGCCTGACCGCTTCCGGATTCGATATGTCTTTGTGTCTGCTCCGAAACGATTTGGAGCACGCCTGCATCCAGCTGCCGGAAAGCAGCTGCGGCTTCCTGCAGTTGTTCGTAAGTCTCTTGTATTTCATTGGTCGAATCTTCCGGCAACTCGACAACAGGCTCCGGCTTACCGCCGCAAGCGGAAAACAGCAACGCCAGACAAATCGCCGACAAAGTCATCCATTTCTTGTTCAAATGACACTCCTTGCATCCAAATAACCGACCTGAAACGAACAGGTCGGTTTATTGTACCATGCGACAGAGAAGAAAGAAAGCCGGCACATCTGAAAAGGCGCGCCGGCTTGCAGTTCAATCCATCATATCTTCCACCGCATCTGTTAAATGAATCGGCAGCAGATGGAATCGATTAAATATTTTTACCATGTGGTCAACAAAGGATCTGTCGCCGGAAATGGCTTTTACGGCATTGTACACTGTAGAATCATCGTCTTCGGATACCGCTTCGATCCCGTATGTAACATAGGGATCCCGACCCTGCGATTCCGTCACTTCGGAGCAAATACGATACCGGCACGGCATGTTGAGCAATCGTTCCGACAACACTGGAATACCTCCTTCGTCTGAGCATACACGCATGTTACAGGAATAATTGATTATAACACAAATTCCAGCATTTTACAAGGACGAATTTCGGTATTATTTCGGCCTGTTTCAAAAACCGCAGAAATAAATCACCCTAAAGCCCGCGGCTCATTCCCGTGACTCCGGTCCGGCAGACTTCCACCAATTCGTAATCGCTCATCAAATCCATAAATCCGTCGATCTTGGACGGTTCACCGGTCAGCTCGATGATCATGCTGGACTTGGATAAATCGATGATCCGGGCCCGGAATACTTCGGCGATCTCCACCAGCGATGTACGGGCTTTCTTGTCCACTAAAACCTTGAGCAGCAGCAGCTCTCTGTAAAGTCCGCCGTTGTTGTCCATCACGTGGACTTCGCGGACCACTTCCAGCTTTTCGATGTGGGCAACGATCTGTTCCAGGATATCCGGATCGCTGTCGGTGACCACCAGTGTGATCAGCGTGACGCCGGGCATGTGCGTCTCCGAAGCCGTAATGGTTTCGATGTTGTAGTTTCGGCGGCCGACCAGGCTTGAGATCCTGGCCAGCGTGTTGGGTTTGTTATCGACCAGAATACTGATCACTTTTCTCGTGTTTTGAATCATATCCATCGCTTTACTCCGTTATCATATCTTCCACAGTGCCGCCGCCCGGAATCATGGGCAGCACTCTGGCATCCTTGTCGATGGCGCAGTCGATCCAGACAGGTCCCTTTTCCGACAGCGCCTTGCGGTAGCATTCTTCAAACTCAGACAGCGTATCGGCTGAATATCCTTTGGCGCCGAAGGCTTCCGCCATGCGGACAAAATCGGTTTTGCGCTCCGGCACCGTAGCCGAATACCGCTGGCCATAGAACTGGCTCTGCCACTGATAGACCATGCCCAGGACCTTGTTGTTGAAAATCACTGTAATGATCGG
>JAAYDG010000005.1 GCA_012729355.1 Clostridiales bacterium | reverse complement strand
TCGAACTGCCCTCGTCCCTCACCGGCGTTCCCTGCCGGATTTTTGCCATGGTGGGCAAATGGTTTCCCACCGGCTGTCACAAAGTCGGAGCCTCCTTCGGCTGCCTGGCGCCCAGGCTGCTCACCGGTCAGTTCGACGCAGACTATCACAAGGCCGCCTGGCCGTCCACTGGCAACTACTGCAGAGGCGGTGCCTTCAACTCCAAGCTTCTGGCCTGCCATTCCATCGCCATCCTGCCCGAAGGCATGTCCAAAGAGCGCTTTGAATGGCTTCAAACCATCGCAGGCGAGGTGATCGCCACGCCCGGCAGCGAATCCAATGTCAAGGAAATTTTCGATAAATCCTGGGAATTGAAACAGCGACCGGATGTGATGGTGTTCAACCAGTTCGAAGAAATGGGCAACGCGCTCTGGCATTACAATGTCACCGGCACAGCCATGGCCGACGTATACGAAGACCTCAAGCAACCCGGCAACCGCTTCGCCGGCGCCTGCTTCACTTCCGGTTCAGCCGGAACCATGAGTGCCGGCGATTATTTGAAAGACGTTTATCCCGCCTTGAAGCTGGCTGTGGGAGAAGCACTCCAGTGTCCTACTATTTTGGCCAACGGTTTTGGTAGCCACAGGATCGAAGGCATCGGAGACAAACATATCCCCTGGATCCACAACGTAAGAAACACGGATATGGTGATCGACATTGATGACGAAGATTCCCAGAAGCTGTTGCGCCTCTTCAACTCCGAACCGGGCAAACGATATCTCAAGGAGGAGTTGAAACTGGATGCCGAACAAGTGGAAGCCCTCTCGTTGATGGGGATATCGGGTATCGCAAATCTCCTGTGCTGCATTAAAATGGCCAAATACTACGAACTGACGGAAAAGGACGTGGTCGGTACGATCCTGACGGATTCCGCCGATATGTATCGTTCCCGCATCGAAGAACTGGAAGAAGCAGACGGACCCTACGATGCGCACAAGGCAGATCTGGACCTGCAGCTGCATCTGCTGGGCATGCGCACCGACAACATGGCGGAATTGACCTATGCGGATCGGAAGCGGATCCACAACCTCAAATATTATACTTGGGTGGAACAACAAGGAAGAGATGTGGAAGAACTGAATGCACTGTGGTACGATCCGGAAAACACGTGGGAAGCCGTCCACGCCGAGGCGGAAAAGCTGGATGCCCTGGCCGAAGCATTCAACGAAGCGACGGGACTTCTGAAAAATTGATGGAATACGGACAGGAACTAAGAACAGCCGCCATCACGCAGCGTGTCAGAGATACGCTGGCGTTGCTGCGCACTTCCGAGATACTGGGCAAACAGGAACTCCGGGCGGAATCACTGCTGAAAAAGCTGGAAGAAGAGCGGATCACCGTTGCGGTGATCGGACAGTTTAAGCGGGGGAAAAGCGCCCTGGTCAACGCGCTGCTGGGCGAGCCGTTGTTGCCGGTGGGTATCGTGCCCGTCACCTCCGCTGTCACCGAGATCCGCTACGGGACTCCGCGCGCCGCTGTTCGCTTTCAAAACGGACTGGTAAGACCGACGGAGATCGACCAGCTGGCCAAATACATCAACGAGCAGGAGAACCCGGACAATCATCTGGGCGTATCCTCGGTCCGGATCTTTTCCGCATCCCCTTTTCTGCAGGAAGGCCTCACCTTTGTGGATACCCCCGGCGTAGGCTCCTTCCACAAGCACAATTCCGATACCGCCTATGCCTTTGTCCGGGAAAGCGACGCAGTGATCTTTATGCTGTCGGTGGATACCCCCATCAACGAGATCGAGATCGAATTTCTTCAAAACACAAGGATGTTTGCGGGCAAGTTCTTCTTTGTGGTGAATAAAATAGACACCATCGATGCCGAAGAACTGAAAACCTATCTGGACTATTGCAGAGACCTGCTGCGCAGGCTCATGGACACGCAGGATGTGACACTCTTCCCGCTCAGCGCAAAGACCGGCGCCGGAGTGGAACAGCTGAAAGAAAAACTGCTGCGAGAATGCAAGACCGGCCTCCGCGAGATCCTGTGCGAATCTTCCAGGCTGAAGCTGCGTGATATCGTGGTCGAAGCGTTGGCGCAGATCGAGCTGTATTGGAAAGTTCTGTTGATGCCCCCCGCAGTCCTGGCAAGAACGCTGAAGCGAATGAAGGAAACGCTGGAGGATTTCCGGCTGCAGGCCGAGGAAACGGTGCGCGTGCTCCACGCCGACCGGAACGAGGTCATTCCGGGACTGGAAGAAATGCTGGAGGCGCGACTCAATGAATACAAGATGGCTCTGACAGACGCTGTCACTGACATTTTCGGGATGGATTACCACTACGCGATCACCGAGCTGGAGCTTTTGGCCCGGCCCGAGGATGTTGTTGAAACGCCCCCGGCCGAAGAGCTGGGGAGACAATATAGCCAAACGACCGAAAAATTGCGTGTCGACCTCCAGGAAACCCTGAACCGGGTGCTGCTGTACCGAAACGACAGCACCGTGGAAGTCGTCACCCGTATTTATGAACTGAACCGCATGACCCGGCAACTCCGCCGGACCCGGGATTCTCTGCGAAACAAGGAGGATTTATGAAACATATTCGTATCACCGAACCATTTTGGACGCTGTTTCCGGATGTGCATATCGGCGTCGCCTGTCTGACGGGAATCCGCAACACCGGCGCCCATCCGGAATTGGAAGAAGGATTGCGGAGCGCCAATCAAAAAGCGACAGCGCATCTGGGCAAAGAGGTGTTCAGCGAAAATCCGGCGGTGGCAGCCTGGCGGGAGGCCTACCGGCGGTTCAAGACCAAAAAAGGCGTCCGGAGTTCCGTCGAAAACCTGTTGAAACGTGTTGAAAAAGGAAATCCGGTAGGTTCCATCAATCCCCTGGTCGATCTGTACAACACGATCTCGCTGGAATACGGACTTCCCTGCGGAGGAGAAGACATCGATACCCTGCGGGGAGACCTGCTGCTGACCCTGGCCGACGGCGGAGAGTCCTTTCTGGCGCTGGGGGACGAAAAAGAAGATCCCGCGCTGCCGGGTGAAGTGGTCTACAAAGACGACCTCGGGATCGTCTGCCGCTGCTGGAACTGGCGGGACGGAATGCGAACCATGCTGACGGAGCAGACGACAAATGCGTTGCTCGTGATGGAATCCGTGGATCCCGCCCGCCACGGGGACTTGGCGAAAGCACTGGAAGATCTGGCGAAACGAGCCGTGCACGCCTTGGGCGGAGAAAGCCGAACGATGATCCTGGACAGCAAGAACGATGCCTTCCCGTTGTTGTGAGCGGCCCATCCAAAAACCGCGCCGGCCGGCGCGGTTTTTTCGTGTTTGCTTATATTCTTTCGACTTCGATCCCCGTGGCTTCCCCGTTCAGATCAAAGGAAGGAAGATCTTTTTTCTCAAGGATCTCATCGGCCAAAGTCTCCTTTCGGATGAAAGCATCGTATCCCTCGATGGCTTCCGCCACAGCCTCACCGGGATCCACGAAGATTCGGATACGGTCCATCATATCGAAATTCTTTTGTTTGCGCATCTGCTGCACCTTGGAAATCAGTTCTCTGGCCAGTCCTTCCGCGACGAGATCCGCCGTGACGGTGGTATCCAGGATCACGCAAAGGCCGTTTTCCAATGCTGCGGTGAATCCTTTCTTTGCGGAAACAGCAACGTCCACCATCTCTCGGGTGATCTCCGCAGGTTCTCCGTTCAGTTCCATGGTGATTGAACCGTCATTTTCAATCACGTCGATCAGCGCCTTGGCGTCGGCTTTGGCAAGTGCAGCGCCGAAGGCTTTGATCTTGGCCCCCAGCAGCGGGCCGGCCACCTTGAAGTCCGGTTTAAGCCCATAATTGATGAACCGGTCCATATCCTTTTCGAACACAACGCTCTTCACGTTGATCTCCTCTCGAATCAGATCCGACATGTAGGCAATCAATGTCTCGTATTTTCCGTCGATCAAAAGCTCCTGCAAAGGCTGCCGCACCTTCATACGCGACTTTTCCCGTATGCCCCGGGCCATGGTCACGATCCGGCGAACCAAATCCATCCGCTCTTCCAGATCTTCGTCGATCAGCTCCGGACTGCATTTCGGGTACTCGGCCAAGTGCACCGATTCCGCGCCCGTCAGATTGCCGTACAGTTCATCGGACAAAAAAGGCGCAAAGGGAGCGATCATCCGGGCAATTCCCTCCAGGAGTTCAAACGTAGTGAAGTAGACGCTCTTCTTGTCCTCGGAAAGTTCGTCGGCATAAAACCGTCTTCTGGCGCGACGAATATACCAGTTTGACAGATCCTCCGCGACAAAATTCTGAATTTTCCGAACGCTCCTGTTGTGATCGAATGCATCCATGGATTCCGTCACATCCCGGACGAGACGATGGTATTTGGAAAGGATCCACCGATCCAGCTCCGGCCGGTTGGCAGGCGCCACGAAGCAGTCCGCAGGGTCGATGCTGTCGTTGTTGGCGTAGAGTGTAAAGAAATTGTAGACATTGCGGAGCGTTCCGAAGAACTTGCCTTGCACATCTACGAGCCCTTCCTCATCGAATTTGGTGGGAAACCACACCGGGGATACGTACAGCAGATACCAGCGTGTGGCATCGGCACCGTACTTGTCGAACAGGGCAAAGGGATCCACGGTGTTTCCCTTGGACTTGCTCATCTTCTTTCCTTCTTTGTCCAACACCAGGTCGTTGACCAGAACGTTCCGGTACGGCGACTGTCCTTTGATAAAGGTGGCGATGGCCATGAGCGAATAGAACCATCCTCGAGTCTGATCGATGCCTTCGCAGACAAAGTCAGCCGGAAACAGTTCCCGATCGAAAATATCTTCATTTTCAAACGGATAATGGTGCTGAGCGAAGGGCATGGCACCGCTGTCGAACCAACAGTCCAGCACTTCCGGGATCCGTGTCATGACGCCCCCGCATGCGGGACACCGCAGATGAACTTCATCCACATAGGGCCGGTGCAGTTCGATCCTCTCATCGACGGTTTCGATCGCTTTTTCCGCCAGCTCTTCGCGGGATCCGATGGATTCCAGGTGACCGCAGGAGCAGCGCCAGATGTTGATGGGCGTTCCCCAGTACCGGGTCCTGGAAATGGCCCAATCCTTCACATCGGCGATCCAGTTCCCGAAACGTCCCTCTCCGATGAACGGCGGATACCAGTTCGTCGCATCGTTGTTGGCCACAAGCTGATCTCTCAGTTTCGTCATCTCGATGTACCAGGACGGTTTTGCGTAATAGATGAGGGCGGTGCTGCAACGCCAGCAGTGGGGATAGTTGTGCTCCAATTTTTCCTTGGCATAGATCTTGTTGTCTGCTGCCAGATATTTGATGATGTCTACATCCAGTCCCTCTTCCATGACAAAGCGACCGGCCCATGGAGTCTCTGTATACCGCCCTTCTTCATCCACCGGGTTGGGGACAGGCAGGTCGTACTTGCGGCCCGTGCGATAGTCGTCCTCGCCGAAGGCAGGCGCCGTATGGACGATGCCGGTACCGTCCTCCACGGTTACGTAGTCGCCCACCGTCACGAAGAACGCTTTTTTGTCCACTTGGATGAAGGGCATCAGCTGTTCGTATTCCATGTATTCCAGGGCGCTGCCCCGGACGGTCTCCAGGATCGTATAAGGACCGTTGGGAGCCAGCACTTTTTCGGCCAATTCCCGGGCCACATAGTAAAATGCACCGTTCTGCTCGGCTTTGACGTACTCGATATCCGCTCCCACGGTAAGCGCCACATTGGAGGCCAGGGTCCAGGGAGTGGTGGTCCAGGCAAGGAAATACGTGTTCGGTTCGTCTTTTTTACGAAACCGGCAAGTCAATGTATTGGCTTTGACTTCCTTGTACCCCTGAGCGACTTCGTGGGAAGCCAGTCCCGTGCCGCAACGGGGGCAGTAGGGAAGGATCTTGTGGCCCTCGTAAATCAGGCCGCCTTTAAAAAACTCCTTCAGCAGCCACCAGACCGACTCGATGTAGTTGTTGTCCAACGTGATATACGGATCGTCCATGTCGATGAGATAGCCCATCCGCCGGGTCATTTCCCGCCACATTTTTTCATAGGTGAATACGGATTCCCGGCACTTCTGATTAAACGCCCCGATACCGTATGCTTCGATGTCCTTTTTTCCCGACATGCCCAGCTGTTTTTCCACTTCGATTTCCACAGGCAATCCGTGGGTGTCCCAACCGGCTTTCCGATGGACCTGGTATCCCTGCATCGTCTTGTATCGACAGACAGAATCTTTGAGCGTCCGGGCGATCACGTGGTGAATGCCGGGTTTCCCGTTGGCCGTAGGCGGTCCTTCATAAAATAAAAAAGCAGGCCCCCCTTCGCGGGTAGAGACGCATTTCTCCAGCAGATCCCCGGCTTCCCAGGCGTCTGCCTGGCTGTTTTGCACTTCTGCGATGGGTTTCTCCGATAGATTTTTAAACATGTCAGCTTCCTTTGCGGATCGATGATTTACAATGATTGCACAGTTAAATAGTATAGTTTAAAGCCCTTGTGCCGTCAAGCCTCAGGGCCGGAGCGATTCCAAAATCTCGTAGATGACAGAGGACTCGTATCCCAGGGTCGACAACCGTCTGGCAATGCGGCCCCGCATCTTGTCCGACAGAGGGTCGTCGGAGAGCTTGCCGCTTCGCGCCAACAGAAGACGTGCCTGCCGGAGCGCCCGATCGAATTCTCCTTCGCCTGCGTCCCGAAGAACCGTTTCCGCAGCCGCCCGGGCTGTTTCCGCTTCGACGCCTCTGCGGAGAAGCTCCTGTACGATGCGGTATTTGCCCCGTCCCTGCCGGAGCGCATGCCGAGCGTATTGCTCCGCAAACTGTCCGTCGTCCAGATATCCCGACGCCTGCAACTGAGCCACGGCGATCTCCGCACTCCGGGGATCATGGCCTTTTCTGATCAGTTTATCCGTCAATTCCCCTGCCGTGTAGTCCCGACGGGAAAGAAAGTCGACAGCCTGTTCTTCCGGCGACTTCACGGGTTTGCCCGGATCCCGGAAATGCCGCACCGTCAACGTTTCGGGTGGATGGCAGGCACACACGGCTGCCCACAGTCCATCGGATACTGCCGGACTCTGCAGATAGGCCGGCAGTCCCGCTTTGCCGCGAATCAAGCCTGCCGGTTCCCCTTTTTCATCGATCACGGAAAAACAGGACATTCCGTGAGACAGGCCGCTGCCCAGGTATTTCACATAGCTTTCCTTGCGGGTCCAAAGATCCAAAAACGCCCCGTTCCAATCGGGTGATCCCTCCTCCAGCCCGGAGAGGTAGGCCTGTTCCAGAGGATGAAGGATACGCAGCGTGTTCGGGCGGATCTTTCGGCTCTTTTCTTCGATGTCCACGCCCACAGGTCCAAGGGAGTCTGTCAGGCAGACCCAGTATTTCGCGGTATGGCTCACCGATACGTACAGCGCAGCCGTACCGTCTTTTGTGCGAACCGACAACCTGCCGCTCTCCTCCCGGCAAACCGAAGCATCCGCTGTGCCGCAAAGCAGGAGGATCTTGCGAAGAAGATCCTCCGAATCATAGGTTCTGCCCTGTGTTTTTTTCAATACGTACAGTACCATTACGCTTGCTCTCTGCGAAACAGTTTGTAATATAAGACACGCAGCTCGTGGAACCACAGCGGCACCGTGGCCAGGATCAACAACATACCCCATTCCTGCAGGGACAGTTCCACCGTTTCAAACATCCGTTCGAAGAAAACCACTTCCGTCACGGCCACCTGCAGCATCAAACCGAAGAAAAATGCGAAGATTATCATCCGGTTTCTGGAATAGTTCATGCGGAATACCGATGTTTTGACATCACGCATCCCCAACGCATGGAACAGCTGCGACACACCCAGCGTCGTAAAGGCATAGGTTTGACAGCGCATGTACGTGTTTCCGACAGCCATCATCTCGTTGATCCCCTCCACGGTGAGTGCCCGACCCGCGGCAAGAAGCATCTCCACGGGCACGATCAGAAAGGCGCCCAGCGTGATGCAGGCGATGACGGTTCCGTAGAAAAGCGTGGTCGCCAGACCGCCGTGGGCAAACAGGTTTTCTTTCGGATCCCGGGGTTTTTCCTTCATGATGCCCGGCGTCCCTTCGTCCACGCCCAAGCCCAAGGCAGGCAGGGAATCCGTGATCAGGTTCACCCACAGAATGTGGATGGCTTTGAGGGGAGAAAAAAGTCCTGCGATGATCGCCGCGCTCATGGTGATGATCTCGCCGAAGTTGGAAGACAGAAGGAAAAGGACGGTCTTCCGGATATTGTTGTAAATGACCCGTCCTTCGTGGATGGCTTTCTGAATGCTGGCAAAATTATCGTCCGTCAGAACCATGTCCGCAGCGCCCTTGGCCACGTCGGTCCCGGTGATGCCCATGGCTACACCGATGTCCGCCGCATTCAGGGACGGCGCATCGTT
>JAAYDG010000046.1 GCA_012729355.1 Clostridiales bacterium | reverse complement strand
TTGCTCCTGTTTCCCTCGAAAAAAGCGGGCATCCTCATCGACAACGACTACATCATGGCTTCTCTGGGCGTCCTGTCCAAGACCCACAAAGCCGGAGCGATCAAGCTGCTGGAAAAGAGTCTGGACATCTCTTTCCCCAAAAGACCGGCGCGGCCGAAGAGCAAGAAGCCGGTGTATCAGACGGAGCTGGACCGGCTTCGCCAGGAGCAGCTGGAAAAGGAAAAGCAGAACGAAGAGATGCGAAAACACCTGGCCGAACACGGCTGGGAACTGATAGACGGAGAATTCAGACCGATCGAGAAAAAGGAGTAGTATGTCCCGCAAACACGTTTGGATCGCCATATTGTGCAACACGATATGGGGATTGGCCAGCCTATACTGGTACAGGCTGGCACACATCGATGCTTTGCTTGTTCTTTACAGCAGGATCATTTTTGCCGCCGTTCTGGCGTACGGCATGGTCCTTGCGACCCGAAAAAGAGGAGAGCTCAAAGCGAAGATCACCGACCGGAAAACCATGAAATACATGATCCCGGCCGCATTGATCATCTCTTTCAACTGGGGCATGTACATCTGGGCCATGGGCCACGGCCACATGATCGATGCCAGTCTGGGGTATTTTATGGCTCCGCTGATGGTCTTTGCGGTCTCGGTGGGATTTTTCGGCGAGAAAGCCGGCAAACTGCAGCTGGCGGCCATGTTCATCGCCCTGACCGGTGTGCTGGTGTCCATCGCCATGTACCGGACGGTCCCGGTGATCGGACTGGTCCTGGGGTTCAGCTTTACAGTGTACGGCACGATCAAAAAGAAGGTCAAAGTATATCCGGCGGTGAGCATTTTTATCGAAAGCATCGTTCTGACACCTTTTGCTTTGGTTCTCATGGCATTGACCATGAGGCCGGAGATCAAAGCGCTGGCACCTGTGGATTTTCCGTTGCTCATGGGCACCGGTGTCCTGACTGCCGTTCCCTTGGTTCTGTACGCAAGCGCCGTCAACAACATTCCCTATATTACCCTGGGCTTTACCCAGTATATCTCTCCGGCCATCACGGTTCTCGTGGGACTGTTCTACGGCGAAATGTTTACGCCGGAAAAAAAGGTCCTTCTGGGATTTATTCTGGCGTCTCTCGCGCTTTATTCCTATGCCGGGATCCGGGATGTCCGCAGATTGAAAGAGGAGGTTCGAGATGTACCCTCAACTGCTGATCGATCTTGAAAAATTGAATCAAAACCTGGAGACCCTCTCCCGGTTGGCCAAGGAAGGGGATTGTTCCCTGATGATCGTGACCAAGAGCTTTTGTGCCGATACACGCATCGTGGATGAAATTCTGGAGCACGATGCGGTGGAGTATCTGGCGGATTCCCGGATCCGGAACATCGCCTCCTATGCAGATCGGGCTCATATCGCAGGGAAGGAGACGGTATTGCTGCGGCTGCCCATGGTTTCCGAAGTGGAAGAAGTGGTGCGTTTCGCGGATCTTTCGCTCAACTCCGAAATCGAAACCATCCGTCTCCTGGACCGGGAAGCGACCCGACAGAACAAGACCCATAAGGTCTTGCTGATGATCGATCTGGGCGATTTGAGAGAGGGCCTGTTTTTTCGTGACGAAGAAGCCATCATGGCGGTCTGCGACGAGATCCTGAAAATGCGCCACATCCGGCTTTTCGGCATCGGCACAAACCTGACCTGTTACGGCGCCATCATTCCCAAGTCGGACAACCTGGAGCAACTTGTCCGGTTGACGAAGCGCATTCAGAGCCGGTTCAGCACAACCATGACCATGGTCTCCGGCGGCAACAGCAGCTCTGTCTATCTGATTCCGAAGAAGCAGTTGCCCCGGGGAATCAACAACCTGCGGCTGGGAGAGGCTTTCATCCTGGGGAACGAGACTGCCTATACCAGCCGGATTCCGGGAACCCACAACGATGCGGTCCTGCTGCGCGCTCAAATCATCGAGTGCAAGGAGAAACCGTCGCTGCCCATCGGCGAGGTGGGGGTAGACGCCTTCGGCGAAGTGCCTCACTACGAAGATAAAGGAGTCATCACCCGGGCGATCCTGGCCGTGGGCAAACAGGACACCGACCCCGGCGGACTGACGCCGCTGGATGCCGAGACGGAGATCCTGGGCGGGTCTTCGGACCATTTGTTGGTTCACGTAAAGAGCGGCACCTATCGCATTGGGGATACGATGGATTTCCGGGTGGATTACGGCGCATTCCTGAAGCTGTTTACCAGCCCGTATGTAGCCAGGACCTATCGGTAGAAGGAGAAGTGATGATCACCTATGAAAAAGCGACGCAGGATCCGGCCATCCGGGAATACATCGCCCGAGCGGATGCCTCTCTCATGGCCCTTGGCTATACGGAGCACAGCTTTGCCCACGTTACCCGCGTAGCCGAGACAGCCAAATATATTATGGAGAAGCTGGAATATCCGGCCCGGGACGTGGAATTGGTGCAAATCGCCGCCTACCTCCACGATATCGGCAACCTGGTGAATCGGGTCGATCATTCCCAAAGCGGCGCCATGATCGCCTTTCGGCTGCTGGATCACATGGACGGAGATCCGGCGGATATCGCTACGGTGGTGACTGCCATCGGCAATCACGATGAAGGCACCGGCATCGCCGTCAATCCTGTGGCGGCAGCCTTGATTATCGCCGATAAATCCGATGTGCGCAGGAGCCGGGTGCGCAA
>JAAYDG010000045.1 GCA_012729355.1 Clostridiales bacterium | reverse complement strand
TCCGAAGCATGGTGGACACCCCGATGAGCATACCGGTAAGAAGAATGATGACCGTCCATGTGGATTCCGCCAGTCCGAATCCGTTCCAGCCCATATCCACCAGCATCGTGGTGGCATTGGCGATGGTCGCCACGGTGATCCAACCGAAGTACACGCTGAAGGGCAGACGAACGAGCATTTTTTCCCGCCTCGACAAGGATTTTTGTCCCAGTTCCAAATTGATTAATATCAGACAGACCAGAATGCCGGCAATCAAGATCAGGGAAAACGGAATGAATCGATAGTGCCAGGCAAAGATCCAAGCTGCATTGAGCAGCGATGAAACCGTAAACAGCTTGAGGATATAGTCTTCCCGGTACTCGGGCGCACCTTCGCTCCGATCCCGGAACAAGCCGAACTGATACAGTGTGTACAGCGCCAGCAGCAGATAGATCACACCCCAAATGGAGAATGTGACTCCGGCCGGAGCGAAGAGATTCGGATAGGAATCCGATACCTGTCCGGTCTGAAGACCGTTGATGGGGAGCGCATTGGCCATTCCGTTCACCGCAATCATCCATAGAAAAGCCAAGGCCGTGATGCGCTTCAATGCGCTGTTGTTCTTCTCGGGGTTCATCGTTATTCCTCCATGATGTAAAAAGAGCGGAGGCAGTCGTTGCATCCTCCGCTCCGTCGCATCTCAATATTGAATAAATTTCTTGCCCGGCACGCCGCAGATCGGACATCTCTCCGGTACGGTCTTTTCGATGTTTCCGCACACCGGACACAGGTAGTAAAAGGCCTCTTCTCCATCCTCTTCTTCCGTCAGAGCGTCCCGGTACAATTTCGCATGGACTTCCTCTGCCTGCAACGCATAGCTGAAGGCCGTGACTGCGGCCTTGTTTCCTTCCTCCTGGGCTTCCTGCATGAATTGAGGATACATCTCTTTGTATTCGTAGGTCTCCCCGGCCATGGCGTCTTTCAGGTTTTCTTCCGTGGAACCGACTTTGCCCGCCAGTTCAAATTCTTTCATGGCGTGGATCGTCTCTGCATCCGCAGCCGCTTTGAACAATTTTGCGGCATTCATTTTCCCTTCCGCTTCCGCTTTCTTCGCATAGGCCAGGTATTTTCTGTTGGCTTGTGATTCTCCGGCAAAAGCTGCCATCAGATTTTTCATGGTGTTCGTCTCGTTCATCGTTTCCTCCTGTATTCTCTTTTGCATTTACTTGAATTGCTCGTTCCATTCCGCCTCTTGAAACCCTGTCAGGACAAAGTCCGTTCCGACTACAAGGGGCCGCTTTACAAGCATTCCGTTGGTACCCAGCAAGCGCAGCTGCTCTTCGTCGGACATGTCCGGGAGCCGGTTCTTCAAGCCTAACTTTCGATAAGGGATCCCGCTGGTGTTCCAAAACCGTTTCAGAGGCAAGCCGCTGCGCCCGTACCAGCGCTTCAATTCTTCGAACGTGGGATTCTCTTTCTTGATATCCCTGTATTGATAGTCGATCCCCTGCTTGTTCAGCCAATCCATGGCTCGCTTGCAGGTCATTCAACCGGGGTAACATAGAAACAGCATGATTTTCTCCTTTCCTTGATTATAGAACAGTTCTCACTCTTGCGCAACGCATTGCACTTGCTTCGGTGACCTTGTCACGCAGACGAGAGCTATTCAAAGAGTTTCAACAGATATCCGTATCCGCAGGTCTCCATCCGGTCTTTGGGAATGAAGCGAAGAGAAGCGCTGTTGATGCAATACCGCAGCCCGCCTCGATCCGGTGGTCCGTCCGAAAACACATGTCCGAGATGAGCATCCCCTGCGCCGCTGCGCACCTCGGTGCGAATCATTCCGTGAGACGTGTCTTTCAATTCCCTGACAGCAGCCGGTTCGATGGGTTTCGCAAAGCTGGGCCACCCGCATCCGGATTCGAATTTGTCGGCAGAAGAAAACAGGGGCTCGCCTGTGGTGACATCCACGTAGATCCCTTCTTGAAAGTGCCGGTTGTATGCGTTCATATACGGAGGTTCGGTGGCATTGTTTTGTGTCACGTTGTATTGCATTTTCGTGAGCGTTTTTTGCAGCGCTTCCCGGGACTTCTTCTCGTACTTCACAGCGTTTCCACCTTCCCGCGCACCTTTGCAAAGGCATCTCTGCCGATATGACAGTAGCCGCCGGGGTTCTTTTCAAGATATTTCTGATGATGCTCTTCCGCCGGATCATAGTTCTCCAGAGGGACGACTTCGATCATGACCGGTTTGCCGAACTTCTTCTGCAGTTCGGCAACAGCGGTTTCGGCAATCTCTCGATCTTCTTCGTCCTCATAATAGATGCCCGTTCGGTACTGAGGTCCGATATCGAAGCCCTGTCTGTTCTTTGCCAGCGGATCGATCGCATCAAAGTAGAGCGTCAGCAATCGGGAAAGCGGCATCCGCTCCGGTTCGTAGGTAACAAGTACCGTTTCCGCATGACCCGTTTTTTCGTAGCACACCTCCTCGTAGGTCGGCTTTTCGGTCCGGCCATTGGCATAGCCCACCTGGGTGGACACCACGCCCGGGATCAAGCTCATGTACTTTTCGAGCCCCCAGAAACAGCCTCCCGCCAGATGGATTCTGCGGATCCTTCTTCCGTTCCCTTGGGATTCCATCTATTTTTCCTGCCTTTCCGCCACAAGCGCATAGAAAAACGTGCCGAGGATCATGCCCAGCATCGTCGCCAGACCCAGTAGCTTTCCCTCTCCCACCTGGGCCAGGACCGTCCCCGGACATGCACCGGAAATCGCCCAGCCGAGGCCGAAGATCGCACCCCCGAGGATGTTTTTTCGGACGTTGAGCGGTTTTTTGCGGATGGTGACGTCCGTTCCCCCGCGCCCTTTCATGCCCGTCCGCTTCCACACAGCCATAGCGACGCCTGCGGTAAGGATCGCAGTGAGGATCACATACGCCAGCTTCAAATCTTCTCCCGTAAACATCCGGAAAATCAGGTTGTAATCGGAAGCCCCTACCCGGCTCAGAACAAAACCGAACACACCGCCGAACAGGAGGTATTGCAGATTTTTATTCATGATACACCCCCCATGAGCAGCGCGCGTATGAACGCCACACCGATCGTTCCGAACAACAGGAAAAATATCGTGGACAGGATGCTGGACGGATGCAGATTGGCAATCCCGTGGATGCTGTGGCCGGAGGTGCATCCTCCTGCGACTCTGGATCCGAATCCCAGCAGGATCCCGCCGGTCAGAAACCAGACCGCATATCCTGCAAACGGCCACCGGACCTGTTGCGTGAACAATCCCATTTCCGTTGACAGAAACGCTCCGCCGGATACCCTGGCGGACAGGAACCCGCCCAGGATCATGCCGGCAATAAAGTAGAAGCGCCAGTTGAAAATCTTGGCATACGTGTCGGTATTGAGCCATTTCAGCTTCGAACGGGGCAGGAACAGTTTGACCAGATTCCCATAGCCCGTGGATACACCCAGTGCCGTGTTCAGGAAATAATACAAAAGCGGGACCAGAAGGCCGATGGCGATCCCGCCCAACCACCAGGGCCAGGGCTCCACAAACAGCATGCGCAGAATATCCATCCTATTCCCCCTTTACGACGGGATACCCGAGCTTTGTCCAAGCTGTCGTGCCGCCGATCACGTTGATCACCGTATCCATGCAGCTCAGATTGAGCATCAGGCTTCCGGCCAGCAACGACCGGTTTCCCGTGTTGCAGATAAAAGCCAGTGTCTTGTCACCTTCCCATTCTTTGTAGCGGACGCGGACATCGGGTGCGGCCGCATGGAGCGTTCCGGCAATGTGCTCTTTGTCGTATTCGCTCTTTAATCTGGTATCCACGACCAGAAGTTCCCCCGCATCCATGCGTTCCTTCAGTTCCACGATCGAAATGCTTTCCAGTCTGGCCGTTCGATACCCGCTGTCCTCATAGGCATCCATTCCGCCCTCCAGATGTCCCGCGACCCGATCCAGTCCAACGCTGTACAGGCCTCGAAGGGCTGCCCGATATTCCTGGGGCGAATCGGTCACCAGCAGGATGGGTTTTTCCGGCGGCAGGATCCAGCCGGAGAAGGTTGCAAAATTTCCTTTCAGGCTCAGTCCGAAAGCACCGGGGATATGGGCGGCGGCAAACGGCAGCTGATCTCTCGTGTCTACCACCAGATACCCGGATTGCGCCAGCTCAAGGAATTCTTTGGGCCCGTAGGACACAGGGGCGTCGAGCGAATAAACCGGCGGTGCGCCGATGCGGTTGATTTCCGAACAGCGGGAAAAATGATCCGGCGCTTCCGGCATGTCGGCCAAAAAGGAGCGGACAAATTCTTCCTCCGGATGGATGTTCAGTGCCGGATTATGCTTTCTTTCCGTTCCGATGGTGGAAGACAGCTTGGAGGACAACGCTTTTCCGCACAATGATCCGGCACCGTGGGCGGGATAGACTTCCACATTGTCTCCGATCTCTTCGATGCGCCTGAGGCTGGCATAGAGTTTAGAAGCCAACTCTTCCTTGCGGTCCGGGAAGAGATCCGGTCTCCCTGCATCTCCCACCAGCAAGGTGTCTCCGGTAAAGACAAGCATGGGCTCCTTGCCTCGTTCCAGATCCGAAACGATGAACACCGCACCGTCCGGCGTATGTCCCGGTGTGTCGATCATGCGAATCAGCAACGTATCGATCAGGATCTCTTCCCCGTCTTCCATGGCATAGTGTTTGTATTCCGCATTGGCCTGAGCCGTCATGTAGATCGTGGCGCCTGTCCGTTCCGCCAGTTCGATGTGTCCCGACACAAAATCGGCGTGCAGATGGGTTTCGATGATCCCGGTGATCGGCAGCTTGAAATTTCTGGCCGCCTCGAGGTACGGCTCCACATCTCTGGCCGGATCCACAACGATACATTGGTTTTTACCGCCGATCACATAGGAACAGTGGGCCAGTCCTTTGGTATAGATTTGTTTGAATTCCATAGCGTCTCCTCCTGTAGAATAGTCAGAGCCATACAAAATAGATTACAGCGGAAGCCAGCGTTGCTGCAGGCAGAACGATGACTGCGCCGGTTCGGATGTAGCTTTTTCTTGAAAATTCAGTACTCTCCATCGATACGATGGCCGCCTGATGGGTGGGCAGCACAATGCCCAGACTCGCACCTGCCGCAACGGCCATCAACAAGGCATCGGCTCCTGCGGCCACTGTTCCGGACAAATCCAACTGGATCATCAGCGGCGCCATGATCACGACAGCAACCGCATTATCCATCATATTGGCAAACAGCGTCGTGAACCCCAGGATCAGCAGGATCAAGGGAAAAGCCGGCAGGGTTTCAGCCAGGGGCAGGATGAGTTCGGCCACAGAGCGAAGCGCTCCGGTGCTCTCCAGGATCGACGACAGGCTCAACATGCTTCCCAAAAAGAGAATCACGGGAATGTTGATGTTCTTGATCGCATTGTCCGGAGACAGGATTCCCAGAGCCAGCCAGAGGATGACCACCGAGCCGAATCCTACGGACGGATGGAGGAGTCCGCCGGCAGCGGCCAGAACGGCCGGTATCAGGGTGAGCAGCACGATCGCCGATTTTCTTTTGGTGCGCTCCGGAGACACATTCAGATTCAACAGCTCGCTCTCTGTCGTCTCCAGCGCCTTTTCCGCAGGTTTTTGAACGGTCGGATGCAATCCGCACAGGCGGCATACGAACAAGACCAGCATCCCGGAAAAAATGATTGCGATCCCGTGGGCGGAAAAATCAAACATCCGAAAAGATGCTCCGTAGGCTTGAAGGCGATAGGTAGACACGATCAGATTCGACGCGGTACCGATCAGCGTTGCGGAGCCGCCCAAAATGGAGGCATAGGCCAGCGGCATGCCAAAATCAGCAGCCTGCTGCCCTGCTCTGCGTGCCATTCGCTTAGCCGTCGGCAGCATGATGCCGATCGCACCCACGTTGTTCATGAACGCCGACAAAAGAGAAGTGGATAAAAAAACGGCAAACAGTTGTTTGACCGGAGCCTTGACCCTTGCCGCAACGGCTTTGCCGAATCCCGAAAAAATACCGGATTCCACGATACCCGCGCTCATGACCAAAACGATGGCTACCGTGAACAGTGCCGGAGAGGAAAATCCCGAAAACAAAGTGGCCGGCGGAGCGATACGAAAAAATCCCAGTACAAGCAAACCGCCGAACGCGGCTGCCGGGTATGGGATCTTCTCCGAAATCATGGCATAGAGTACAAACAGGAGCGCCGCCCAGGCGGCAGCCTGATCCAAACTCATCGGGCCGTTCATCTTGCCTCCTCTCATTCCGCCGACAGAATGAGCTTTTTTCGGTCATGATTTGCGAGCATTGTGCGAAAATGATATCGCTTTCATGATACCATAGGAGGCTGAAAATGGGTAGCCACGATTTCGGAAAAGGCGTCTGCTACCATCGCCTGTTTCCTATTTTAAACGAAATGTGCTGTATCCTTTGTATTCGACCACATCTACCAAGGGGTCCTCCTTCAAACGCTTCAGCAGCCCTTGCACATCACCATTGCTCCTGGTCTTCAGAAATCCTTCCACTTCGAACTGATTCATGGGATGTCGCTTGATGATGCTCAGGATCGCCCGATAATCATCGGCGATCTCGCTGTGAAATCCATCGGAAACCAGAAGATCGATGGACACGCCGCCCAGGAAATCCGCGGCCCTTTCCACATGAGCCCGGTCGGAAGCCCGGACGCGAGACTCCGCGGGAGGGCGCACCGGTGTGTTGATATACAGACGGTCATATCGGATCTCTTGCAGCACGGCTGCATACTTGTTCAATGAATC
>JAAYDG010000044.1 GCA_012729355.1 Clostridiales bacterium | reverse complement strand
TGGCCTTTGATTCCGTGGTGGAATGCGACGAGGACATGGCGAGAAAAGCCCTTGCCGCAGGAGACGATCTGGGAATTGCGCCACTGGAGCTTCTAACAGAAGGTTTTGGTGCCGGCATCAAGCATCTGGGCGATCTGTTTGGAAGAGGTGAGATTTTCCTGCCGGAGTTGATATTCTCAACGGAAATCATGCAACTGGCTGCTGCTGCCATCGAAGAAAAACTCGGCGATACCAGCACGAACGCGAAAGGTAAAATGGTGATCGGAACGGTGGAGGGCGATGTCCATGACATCGGGAAAGGCATCGTAGCCGCATTGGTCAAGTCCAACGGCATCGAAGTCTTCGATTTGGGCAGGGAAGTGCCCGCAGATGTTTTCATCGAGAAAGTCAAAGAAACCGGCGCCAATTTCGTGGGAAGCAGCGCATTGCTCACCTCCACGATGACCGTCCAAAAGGAAATCGAAAAGAAACTGCAGGAAGCCGGTCTCAGAGATCAGGTGAAAACCATGATCGGCGGGGCGCCGGTCACCAAACGGTGGGCCGATCGGATCGGTGCGGACCGCTATTGCGAAGATGCCTCGGACACAGTGGAATACATTCTCGCGCAGCTGGAAAACTAAGGAGGGATGGATTATATGAGTGAAAAAAAATATTTCACCCGAATGGGTGACGGATCCATCATTTACATGACTGCCGAAGAAATCTGGGAGGATATGCGCGACGGAATGGATGATGCGGTGGATCGCGGCAAGATCCCCCCTCTCAGCGAAGAGGAACTGCAGAAAATATTCGACATCGTGACGATGCCCGGAGGTGTTGTGGGCGTCAATCCCATGGATGCCGTGGTAACCACATCGGATTCCGGCTCGGACAAGATCCCCACCAAGTGCGGGATCCCCATCAGTCGGGACGCCACAGCGATGATCCACGAGCGGGTTCTGGGCTGTGACAGTGTAGATATCGGAAATCCGGACTACAATTACAAGACAGCCAAAGGGATCGCCAAAAGAGAAGCTGCCATGCTCAGGTTGGCGCTGGATAAAACAACGATCCCTCTGTACTACGGCGCCATGCCGAACCTGGGGTTTTACACCAAACCCGACGGGCCGGTGGACAACTGGGCGGAACTGCTTCCTCAAGGAAAGATCAAAGAAGCACTGGCCGCACAGGAAGAGGCGGTGAAGCATTCCGTCAACGATATTCTGTTTGTGGCCAAGCAGACGTACGAAGTCGGTGCCGATGCCATTGAGCTGGATACCAGCGGTGCGGCGGGAGATGCAGATTTTCTGGCTACGTTGCAGGCCTGCGAAAAGATCACGAAGACTTATCCGGATATGCCGGTAATCATCGGAATGTCCGGCGAATTTATCCTGGGAATGCACGGTAGACTGGAGTACGACGGTCAGCGGCTTGCGGGGCTTTATCCTCACAAGCAGGTCAAACTGGCGGAAAAAGCAGGTGCATCGATTTTCGGACCTGTCGTGAACACAAACTGCAGTAAGAGTTTTCCCTGGAACATTGCCAGAGTATGCACCTTTATCAAAGCTACGGTGGAAGCGTCCAATATTCCCATCCACGCCGACGTGGGCATGGGCGTGTGCGGCATTCCCATGTGCGAAAACGTCCCGGCCGATGTGGTCACCCGGGCAGACAAATGTCTTATAGAGATTTGCCGCCTGGACGGATTGTAGATAGGCGTCGGTGATCCGCTGGGCATGGAAGCAGCCCACTCGGTAGCTTCCAGTATGGGTGGTGTACGCACCACAGGCGACATGGTCATGCGCCTGCAGCTCAGCAAGAAGATGCGCATCGACGAAGCGAAGCGTTATGTGGCCGACAAGCTCGGTCTGACGCTGGAGGAGATTTGCGACGTGGTGACCATGTCCGAGATCCGCGAGGAGCGGGGATTCGGCTTGGGACATCAGGAGCCCTGCACAGAGTCTACCATGGGAATGGAAGCAAAGTTCAGGATCGCCGAAGCTTTGGATATTCGCATCAACTCGGTCGAACGATTCAAGCGGCATGCAGGAATCAAGTAAATCGGCAAGGAGTCGGTTTATTTCCCTGAAGCACTTGAACTCTGAAACGAGAAAAACAGAAAGGGCGGTGTTGCAGAATGCCGCCCTTTTCAAAATGGAGGGATCATGGAAACGAACAAAGTCTGTATATTCGGCGGACGATGCCACCAGTGCGG
>JAAYDG010000203.1 GCA_012729355.1 Clostridiales bacterium | reverse complement strand
GATGGTGGCGCTCATGGCGCTGTGTTCGCTTTCCACAGGCACAAATTCCGTATCGATGAGGCCGTCGGCCACATAAGATGAAACATATTGCGGTATTTCCGTGGAAGGTGTAATGGGAAATGCCGGCATCACATCCGGATTGATTTGTTTGATGGCGGTCGATACCGCTTCGTTCCCGGATAATCTATCACGTATGGCCATTTACTTTACCCCCCTTCTCATTTCAATCGCGCCAAAGGGGCAAACTTTGGCACAGATCCCACAGCCTTTGCAGTGGTCAAAATCAAAATCGGTGCGTTTTCCCTTTACGACGGGAATGGAACTGTCGGGACAGACCGGAACGCACAGCAAGCATTGCTTGCACTGATCGACCAAGTAAACCGGCGTATCCACACGCCACTCTCCTGTGTTGAATTGAGTGCTTCCGCCTGCGCTGACGACGCTGGCTCCCAGCGTCATATCCTGCCATTTTACATCCAGGCCCTGTTTGCTGATATCTGTTTTCATTATTCTTTCACCTCCTTGAGCGCAATTTTCAACGCTTTCATATTGCCTTCGATCACCTGCGGCTTGGAGGCAAATTTATGCTCGTAGGACATTTGCATCTCTTCCAAAAATTTCTCTTCGGGCATGATGCCGCTCACTTTGATCACGGCAGCCAGCATGGGAGAATTGGGAAAGTACATGCCCAAAGCTTCCATGGACACTTTCCGGGCATCAATGGTACAGACTCTGCCCTGATATCCCTTTAACAGCGGAAGGATCTCTTCCTTTTTCTTCGCTGTATTGACGATCACGGCGCCGTCTTCGGACAATCCCGCCGTGACATCGATGTCCTCCAGCAGTGTTTCATCCACGACGACGACGTAGTCCGGATCATAGATGTTTGAGTGGACACGAATGGGCTTGTCGCTGATTCGATTGTATGCCGTGATGGGCGCACCCATGCGCTCGGGGCCGTACTCGGGAAATCCCTGCACTTCGGCACCCGTGCTGAATGCAACGTCGGCCAACAACAGAGCGGCAGTCTTGGCGCCTTGTCCGCCGCGGCCGTGCCATCTGATTTCGGTTAAACCTTTCATTGTTCATTACCTCCGGTTTGCTTGTGCTGTTGGTTGAGGATATCGATCATTTGCTCAACTCAATATACGTTGTAATTATACCATAAATGGTCCTGTAATACCATCATCATATCTCTCAAAATGGATCGGCGAGAAGAACTACTCCCGAATTTTTGAAGAAACAGGAAATTCTTTGCGAAGAACGTGTAAAAATGCCTTAGTGTTTGCGTCGAAAGCAGCAATCGGCTGGTCTTCATGCCCCTGAACTTTCGATGCCCAGATCTGCTCCCGGCAAGCCTGCATCACGTCTTCGTCGCAGCATCCGTTTTCCCACTCCTTGAGCACCAGTTCTTTAAATGCAGCCGCACTATTTTTTGCCAATGTAAAATAAGCTTCCGGCGACAGATCAGATATCTTGCCGTAATGAGAAACATAAAGGGTCTCCGCGCCCAATGCCTTGCACTTCTCGATGGAATCCATCGTCTGACCGTATCCGGTAAGG
>JAAYDG010000043.1 GCA_012729355.1 Clostridiales bacterium | reverse complement strand
TGGATCACGCGGATCAATGCTGCGGCAAGAGCCAACGAAATATCGTACAGTCGTCTGATGGACGGGCTGCGCAAAGCCGGCGTCGAAGTCAACCGCAAAATGCTTTCGGAAATGGCGATCCACGATCCCGACGGATTTACCCGGATCGTAGATATGGCAAAAGGAGCGTTACAATAACACATCCGGATGCCAAAGCGGAATCAACCCAAAACCCTTCCCTGTGCCCGGCTTCCTGTCCGCCGGCAAGGAAGGGTTTCTTCAACTCAGAGGCAATGATGATAACGATCGGAGGGTTTCCACTCCTGGCCTGACCGAAATAGAAGGATCTACTTTCTATTTCGACAAAGCGGAGGGGAACGAAATGAATCACAATGTAGCAGGAAATGACTTTCGCCGGCAACATTGGCTGAAAGCATTTTCCATATTGATCCCGGTGACGGTGCAGCACATGATCAGCTTTGGACTGAACATCGTCGACACGCTGATGATCGGTCGCGTGGGGACCGATGAACTGGCTGCTGTAGGCGCTGCCAATCAAATCTACGGTGTTTTTGTCATGATTTGTTTCGGATTTCTCTCCGGCGGCGGCGTGTACATCGCGCAGTATTGGGGCGTCAAGGATCTGGAGCGGATCCGACATACACTGGGACTGATCTATAAGAATACGCTGCTGTTCGGAACAATCATCGTGCTGCTGGTGCAGTGGCAGCCGGAGTGGATCATCGGATTGTTTATCCGGGAAGATGCTGTCGTGATCCTGGGTGTTGATTATATTCGAATCGCATCGCTGTCCTATCTGGTGACAGCGCTTTCGTTCAGCATGTCCTTTTCCAGCCGTTGCATCCAGCGTCTGCGGTGGCCTACGACGATCAATGCGCTGGCGTTGATCACGAATACGGTTTTGAATTACGTGCTGATCTACGGGAAATTGGGATTTCCCATTATGGGTGTCAAAGGGGCTGCGCTGGCGACGCTCATTGCCAGGACGCTGGAGTTTCTGTTGATGATCGCCTACCTATACGGAAAGCCCGGCCATCCTCTGGCAGCGCGCTTTTCGGAACTGACCGGCTATTCGAAGGCCTTTCGGAATCAAATATACAAAACTGCCGGACCTATCGTATTGTCCGACGGTGCCTATGGTGTGGCTGCCAGCATCTTTTTGTCCGGCTTTGGCATCATCGGTTCCGTGGCCGTGGCGGCGTATCAGGTCGTGCACATTCTCGGAGAGTTTTCTCAATCGATCTTCTACGGTCTTGGGAACGCATCTGCGGTGCTTCTGGGAGAAAAACTGGGACGGGGAGACATCAAAGGCGCCGGCCGGGACGCCAGAGGTTTTTTATGGTTCGGACTGGGGTTGATCTCGGGGATCACCGTGCTCCTGCTCCTGGTCAATCCCCATGTGCCCGGCTGGTATGACTTCGATGCGTCTACGGTTGCGGTCCTGGCCCCTGCGCTCACGGTATCGGCACTCACCGTGTGGGGCAGAGCACTGACGTACTTGTTTATCTGCGGTGTGCTGCGCAGCGGGGGGGATACCCGCTATGTGATGTTCGTGGACATCGGCTGGACATGGCTGTTCGGCATCCCGGTCATGTTTGTGGGTATTCTTTTCTTCGACTTCGTGCTGTGGCAGGCGGCTCTTGTCCGATTTTTGTCGGAATGCATCAAGGCCGTGCAGTTTTATTTTCGCTACAGGACGAAAAAATGGCAGAATGTGCTGACGGAAGCCAGACCGGACCCGGTGACCGGAACGACAGAGCACATTTCTTGAAAAGAACTTGTTCGGAGCCGGCAAGACTGGTAAAATAACAGGGATGTGTCAGGACATAGTGATCGTACAAGAGCATAGCGTATTCGCAGGTTTTACGACCCGGCCATCTTCGAGTGCCCGGCGCCGCGCCGAACTTGCGAAAGCCGCCGCGGAACGCGGAGGTGCTGCAGTGCGTCTCAACCTGGTCCACGGAACGGCCGTGGCGAGGGTCGCACCGGCGGATGTGCTGCGGGCGCAGAGCGGGAGTATCGATTACGAAGATACCGATGCAGCGATCACCGACCAAAAGAATGTGGTGTTGACCAGCGGGCACGGCGACTGCCTGCCCGTCTACCTGTACGATCCGACCGTGCCGGCGATCGGACTGGCCCATGCGGGCTGGCGAGGTACACTGGGGAATATCGCTGTGGAAACAGTCCGGGCTATGGGCCTGCAGTATTCCTGCGAGCCCCAAAATCTCCGAGCCTGGATCGGTCCCGGGATCGGCCGGTGCTGTTTTGAGGTCGGCGCCGATGTGGCGCAATCCTTCCGCGACAGGTTTGACTGGGCTTTGGACTACATCGATCCGGGACCTGGCGGGAAATACCATATCGACTTAAAGGGAATCATTCGTCGACAGCTTTCCGACTGTGGCGTCACAGCCGTAGAATCGTCGGAGCTCTGCACGGTGTGCCGCTCGGATCTGTTTTATTCTTATCGGAGAAACCGCGAACGCGAACGCATGCTCGCATACATTTGTCTAAAGGGAGATCGTTAATGAAAAAGAATAAGCCCATGGGCGGAATTTTTACCCAGGCTATCGGATTTTTTCCGCTGGTATTTCTTGTCGTCATTCTTTATTTTGCCCGCCACTCTTTGATGGATATGATCAACAATTGGGGTGTGGAACGTCCCAGAGGCGAAGGAGAGCCTTTGCTGGAGAGGCATCTGTTCGTACAGGATCAATACCACCGCAGAGATGTGACGGCGCCCGATGAGACGATCGCTCTGGATTACGCGACCCTGTCGGTGCAGCACTATTCGGGGTCGGATCTCTCTGTAACGGAGACCAAGATCGAATTGGACAACGGAGACATCTATCGTCACACACAGATCCCGTTTTCGGAGTATCTGGATGGTTTTAATCAATACAAGCTCATCATCAACTACGAATTTTCTCACGGCTGGGTAACTTACTTCGATCCGGAAACCCGGGAATGGGTCCTGAATCAGCGGTTGCGGAGCGGTGTATCCTTTCCGATGACCACGGCCTTTGTGAATATCGAAAATGAAACTTTTCTGGTTTTTGATCAGCCCTATGCATACAGCGAAGGAACAGACGGCAATGTCATCGCACACGATGACAAGATCGGCAAAATTTTCATCAATCCCAGAGGGTACGGGTTTGATTTTGTGGTCGGTTTTGCCATGGTGGAAGATGTTTACACGGAATTTTGGACACTGGAAAGTTCCGAACCTTTGGTCGATATGGAAAACCCCGAGGCGTCCGTCCTTACCGGAGAAACGAGCCTGGAATTCTGGCAGAGGTGCTGCTACGGACCGGACCATCGTTTCCTTGCGGACGGATATTACACCCGGACACCGGTAAGCTATGCGGGCTATCAGGAAAACGCATTCTGGCGAAATCCCGGGGTCCATGTACCATATAACTATATTCTCAACGGAAACGACCGGGCCTCTCACGACCTGGGCTATGTGCAACTGTACCTGTCCAGCCGGAATATGGAAGAGGAAGGGTATTTCAAGACGGAGCCCGAAAGCAGTTGGCTCAAGGAAACCTACGGCATTTCCGGCGGTTACTACGATACGCGCTTCAACGCGGATATGGGCGTCGCACTGATCAAAGCGTATCAGAAGTACAATGAATCCTATTTTCTTGAGCAGGCAAAAAAAATGCTGGCGTTCTACGTGGACTACGCCAATGAGCATCACTACGCATTTTATAACGAACTTTCCGAGGAAGGATGGCTCGTCCAGGACTACTGGCACGAAGACGGAAACGATGAACCGGTCCATTCGGCGCTGAATCACCAGATCCAGGAAATGCATTTCCTCTATCTGATGGGAACGGAACTGAAGGATCCCCAGATCATCGCTCTGGGAGACAAGCTGTTGAAAGGGGTGGAGATCACCCGGGAAATCTGGATCAAACAGGAAGGCGATCTGCATTACGGCTATACGCCCGAAGGGACGTTCGACCGGCAGGATTATCCGGATTTGACGTACAACGATATGTATCGGGTGCAGGAACTGTTGGAAGATATGGGACGCAGCAGGAATTCTTCGCTGGATCGTCTCATGAAAGCAAAAAAAGACTATATGGACGCACAGGGCATTACAACGTACCTTCGGTGAGTTCAAGAGAATCCACGAGTTTTGCGAAAGGGAAGCGTTCCTGAAAATAGCGCAGCGTAAACAAGTTGGCAAACAGAATCAGCGGACGTTCAAACCGGTCATACACAAGCATGCTTCGAGAATCGAGGCATGCTTTCAGTTTGTCTTCCTGTTCTTTCGGGACCCAGCGGGCCAGGGTGTAATCCAGGGGTGTCATGCGTATGGGTGCATGGTACTCGTGTTCCACTCTGTATTGGAACACCTCAAACTGAAGCTGACCTACAGCGCCCAGGATCACTTCGTTGTAGACATTGTGATACACCTGGATCGCCCCCTCCTGTGCCAGCTGTTTTACGCCCTTGTGAAACTGTTTGGCCTTCATGGTGTTCCTCGGCCGGACCAGAGCGAACAGTTCGGGCGGGAAGGTCGGCAGAGGTTCGAAGGCAAAGAGTTCCCTACCCGTGGCGAGCGTATCGCCGATCTGATACGTCCCGGTGTCATAAATACCGATCACATCCCCCGCGACGGCGGTTTCTGCCTGATTGCGCGCATTGGCCATCAGCTGGATGGACTGCGTCAGTTTCACCGGTTTCCCCGTTCGGGAAAGCGTTGCGGTCATGCCTTTTTCGAAGGTGCCTGAGCAGACCCTGAGAAAGGCCAGTCTGTCCCGGTGTGCCGGGTTCATGTTTGCCTGGATCTTAAAAATATAACCGGAAAAATCCGGGTCTTCCGGGCAGACTTTTCCGGAGGACGTGTTTCTGGGTTGCGGTGGGGGAGACATCTCCAAAAAATGATGCAGAAACTCAGTGACGCCGAAATCCGCCAGGGCCGATCCGAAGAATACCGGCGTCAGCTCACCGGCCGCCACTTGCTTTTGATCCAGCGGGTTGCCCGCACCTTTGAGCAACTGCATTTCTTCGCGAAAAGTCTTCAGGTTGTAGCCGGTGAGGATGGATTCCAGTGCCGGATCCTCCGGACCGTGTACACGCAGGTCCAGGCTGCGAGCTTCTTTGTACAGGTGAAGCTGACAGGTCACGAGATCGTAGACCCCTTGAAAATTGAGACCGGATCCGATGGGCCAGGTGACTGCTGTGGCGGGCATGCCCAAGACTTCTTCCAACTCCGACAGAAGCTCCAGAGGATCCTTTGTTTCCCGATCCAGCTTGTTGATGAACGTAAAAATCGGGATCCCTCTGAGACGGCAGGCGGCAAACAGCTTTCTGGTTTGATCTTCGACGCCTTTGGCGCCGTCGATCACCATGACGGCACTGTCCACCGATGTAAGAATCCGATACGTATCCTCTCCGAAGTCGTTGTGTCCCGGCGTATCCATGATCGAAATGAATTTCTTGCGATAGTGGAACTGCATCACGGAACTGGTGACAGAAATCCCGCGTTGCCTTTCGATTTCCATCCAATCTGAAGTGGCGAATTTGGCACTCCTTCTTGCTTTCACGGTTCCGGCTTCCCGAATGGCGCCACCGTGGAGAAGCAATTTTTCCGTCAACGTGGTCTTTCCCGCATCCGGGTGCGATATGATGCCGAAGACCCGGCGTTTTTCGATATCGGAGATCAATGGAGGAGTCGTCATAAAGGTCCTTTCATATAGGAACAGCGATGCGCTGCGGAAACCGTAAAACATTGTATCATAAAAATGCGGTTGCACAACCCACAAGATATAGCGTAAAATGTATATGATTTGCAAACCCCTTGTATATGGTACATCCAAGAGAGGAAGCTACAGATGAAATGCCCGTTTTGTGAAAACCCCGATACGAAGGTGATCGATTCCAGGCCGACCGACGAAGGGCAGGCGATTCGAAGACGGCGAGAATGCGAAGTGTGCGGGAAGCGATTTACGACCTACGAAAAGGTGGAGGAAGTTTTTTTCATGGTGGTGAAGCGTGACGGAAGGAGAGAATCTTTCGACCGGAGCAAAGTCCTGAACGGGATCATCCGGGCGTGCGAAAAAAGGCCGATTTCCATGGATGTGATGGAGGACATGGTCTCCGACATCGAGCGGGGACTCAACAACATGATGGAAAAGGAAATCAGCAGTTCCTTTATCGGAGAGATCGTCATGGATAAACTCAAGGACCTGGACGAGGTCGCTTATGTGCGGTTTGCCTCGGTGTATCGTCAATTCAAGGACGTGAATACGTTTGTGGCCGAAATCGAAAAATTGCTGGGCGGCGCTGCGGAAAACGACCGTCAGCCGGCTCCGGGAAGCAAGGCAGGGAAAAATGGAAAACACTGAACGTCTGCGTATCGCCATCGACGGCCCGGCAGGAGCCGGCAAGAGCACTGCGGCCAAACGGCTTGCCCGGGAACTGTCCATCGATTACATCGACACAGGCGCCATGTATCGGGCCATTGCACTGAAACTGATTCGGGAGCATGTGGACTACAACGACGCGGAAGCATTGAAAGAACTCTTGTCCGAGACCGACGTGGATTTCCGGGACGGCCATGTACTGCTGGACGGGGAGATCGTGGACAAAGACATACGAACGTCTGCTGTTTCGCGGATGGCGTCGGACAGTTCGGCTGTTCTGGCGATTCGGGAAAAACTGGTGGCTCTTCAACGGGCAATGGGAGAGACAAAAGGGCTCGTCATGGACGGTCGGGACATCGGGAGCAATGTGCTCCCCGATGCGGAGTACAAATTTTATCTGACGGCCTCCGTACATGTCCGTGCCTGCCGCCGCAGTTTGGAGATGATCGAGAAAGGGGAAACGGCGGATTTGGACAGCATAGAGGCGGATATCACCGCCCGGGATCTGCAGGATTCCACGCGAACGCATCATCCGCTCACGCAAGCCGAGGATGCCATCGTGGTCGACTCCACGAACCTGAATATCGGGGAAGTGGTGGAGGTGATGCTGGGCCACATTCGGTCCCGGCGATAGACAGGCTGGAAACCGGCAAGGCAACATGTTATACTTTTCAGACGTGAGACCAATTCAATGTAACCGGAGGTAAACAATGGACTATTTATTTTACAACGGAACGATTCGCACAATGAATGAAAAACGGGACGTGGTCCAGGCCATAGGCATCAAGGACGGCAGAATCGTTTTTACGGGAACGGACCGAGAGGCTGCCGGATTGACTGCAAAGGAAAAGATCGATCTGAACGGACAGTGTGTGCTGCCCGGATTTGACGATTCCCATATGCATTTGCTCCACTATTCTTTTATCAACAGAGCGTTTCCTCTCCTGGGCGTCAATTCCCTCCGGAAGATTCTGGACAGTGCAAAGGCTTACATCGATTCCGTTGAAGAATGGCCGCAAGGGAAATGGCTGTTCGGCCGTGGGTGGAATCATGAATTTTTCGAAGACGAGAAAAGGTTTCTCACCCGGGACGATCTGGATAAGATCTCGACGGACATTCCCATCATCTTTATCCGTGTCTGCGGACACATCGCCGCTGCCAATTCCCTGGCCACGGAAATGATGCTGGCGCATCCCAAAGCCAAAAATATGATGGACAAGATCGAGCCGGAGAAAGGACTGTTCAAAGAAGCCGCGCTGAAGATCAGCTATGAGA
>JAAYDG010000004.1 GCA_012729355.1 Clostridiales bacterium | reverse complement strand
GTGTTGGACGCAGCCTGCCGGCCCGTCGGATGCTTCGCAGTGATGCGCCTGGAACCCAGGATCAACAACGCACATCTGGGCTTCATTCTTCTGGCCCCGGACGCTCGGGGAAGAGGAATCGGCAAAAAGATGGTACAACTTGCCGTTGCGTACTGTTTCGGTCTTCTGGGAGCAGACACGGTCACGCTGAAGGTGTACGAGCAGAACGAGGCAGCAAGATACTGCTACAAAGCTGCCGGCTTTGTCGACGTGGCGCACAACGAATCTTCGCTGATGTTCGGTGGTGAAAAGTGGGGCACCTGGGATATGATCATTACCAGAAAACGAAGAAATCGATTTTTACCCTTATAAATCCTGCGTATGGAAAGGAGCGACGCTATGCTAACGAAAGATGACAATGCACTGAGCCCCGGGGTATGGTGCGGATTGAACAAGCCGGCCATGACAGAAAAAGAGGCGGATACCGTTATTTTCGGCATTCCCTTCGACGAAGCCGTCAGCTATCGGGGCGGTGCCGGCGAAGGACCCGCCGTGCTGAGGGAAAATACCTACACGCCCTCCCCTTATACGGAAAATTTCGAGTCTTACGCATCTCTGAACGTATACGATGCGGGAGACTTCGCTTTTGTCCACGGACAAGATCGTGAACTGTACTTTGAGGAAATCGCCGATTATGTAGCCTCGCTCGTAGGCATGAATAAATTTTTTGTGATGATCGGCGGCGACCACAGCACAACGATCCCCGTTCTGAGAGGGATCGACAGGGGAACGGACGAAGAATTCGGCATCATTCACATCGATGCGCATTTCGATCTGTGCGACCACATCGACGGTGATAAACTCAGCCACGGCAGCACGCAGCGCAGAGCGCTGGAGCTGGATCACGTAGGCGGCACTGAAAACATGTATTTCGTGGGGATCCGGTCCATCGAACCCGACGAATATGCGTTCAAAAAGAACCATCCGCTGCAAGTAGCCAGCGCGAAAGATTGTTTCAGAAGAGGAATGAAGGCCATAGGAGAAGAGATCGTCCGCGCGATGTCCGCGTACAAGAACGTCTACATTACGCTGGATATCGACGGGCTCGATCCGGGATTTGCGCCGGGAACAGGAACTCCTCAGTTTGGCGGTCTCACGCCGAGGCAGGTTTTGGATCTTCTGGAGATTTGTTTTGATCATCTCAATATCATCGGGATGGATGTGGTGGAAATCTCGCCGAAGCTGGATCCTGCCCTCACGTCGATGTTTGCGGGGCGGAAACTGATTCAGGAAGCCTGGGGACATGTGGCAAAAAAGATGGGAAAACTTGAAAAATAGGACCGTTGCTCCGGCAGGAGGTGAAAACTTGTCCCTTTTTAACAAAGATTTCACATTATAATTGTTGACAAGCCATGAATGCGATAGTAAGATACCTTCAATGGATGTGCATTGCGGGCGCGTCCAGGAAGACTGTACTACATATTCAAGGTAAAAGGCACAAGATTTCATGTACTTGCTTATGCGAGTTCATCCTCCTCTCTTTTCATTAGATCCTTTTCACAACACGTACCACCGCCGTTATTTACCTTGAATTTGTAGTATGGAATGCACACTGCCGTGTGCGGCCTGCCGAAAGGAGAAGGAATCATGTTCATCAAGGACCGCATGACAAAAGATCCTTACACGATCCAGGTCAACGCCTCGATCAGCGCGCTTATGGCGCTCATGCGCGAGAACAACCTCAAAAAAGTGCCCGTATTGGACGGAGATCGGGTAGTGGGCATCATTACCGACCGGGATGTGGAGCGGGTTTCCCCCAGCAAGGCAACGACACTCAGCATCTTTGAAATCAATTATCTGCTCTCCAAATCCACCGTTCGGGACGCCATGACCAAAAACGTGTTTACCGTATCTCCCGACGCATTTATCGAAGACGCAGCCGTATTGATGCGGGATCAGCGGATCAGTGCCCTTCTGGTCGTGGATGATCACAAAAAACTGGTGGGGATCGTTACGGAAAGCGATCTCTTCGACGCCCTGATCGATATGCTGGGCGCCAGATTTACCGGGACGCGGGTGGTGATCAAAATCGCCAATAAACCCGGGATGCTGTCCAAACTGGGCGCAGTCATTTCGGAAACCGGAACGAACATCAGTCATCTGGCCATGGTGGTCTCCGATGACGACAGCGATGCGGAAATGCTTCTGAGAACAGATTGCAAAGAGATCAAACCGTTGGAAGATGCCATAGAGAACGCCGGATTCAAGATCCTGAGCATCTCGGCAAAATAAGCATTCAAAAAGGAGCCTCCGGCTCCTTTTTTCGTTAGAGGTGAAAATAGTACGACTCTTTGAGATACGGCTGATCGTAGCGCAGCGTCATGCGCCACAGCATTCTGCGCAAGGCATCCCC
>JAAYDG010000042.1 GCA_012729355.1 Clostridiales bacterium | reverse complement strand
CGGTCGCTACGAGATCCCCGGAAACATCAGCTCCCAGTACATCAGCGGCCTGCTTCTGGCCCTGCCCCTTCTGGAAGGGGACAGCGAACTGATCCTGACCACCGGCCTGGAAAGCAGCGCCTATGTGGATATGACCCTGGATTGCCAGAAACGTTTCGGCATCCGAATCGGGGACAAGGAGAAAGGGTGGATCATTCCCGGCAATCAAACCTATCGTGCGCCTTCCTCTTTTTCCGTGGAAGGAGACTGGAGCAACGGCGCATTCTGGCTGGCGGCGTCCGCCCTGGGCTCCGAAGTGGAGGTCCTGGGCCTTTCGGAAGAGTCCCTTCAGGCAGACCGGCGGATCCGAACCATCCTGGACCGCGGTGAAACCGACACGGATGTGCGGGAGATTCCCGATCTGGTCCCGATCCTGGCGGTTCTTGCCTGCGGGAAAAAGGAAACCACCGTTCTGCGAAACTGCGGCCGTCTCCGCCTCAAGGAAAGCGACCGGATCGCATCGGTCAAAGCGATGATCCGATCCCTGGGCGGCCGGATCCGAAGCGATGGCAACGATCTGATCATCGATGGGACCGGGAGTCTGGCGGGCGGCACCGTGGACAGCTTCGGCGACCACCGCATCGTGATGGCCTCGGCTATCGCCGCCATGATATGCCGAGAACCGGTGTTGATCCGGGAGGCTCAGGCGGTCTCCAAATCCTATCCCGACTTCTTTACCGATTACAATACACTTGGAGGGAATGCCCATGTCATCTGATTTCGGAAAGCATCTGAGGATCCAGCTCTTTGGCCAGTCCCACTCGGAAGCCCTGGGTGTGGTCATCGACGGACTTCCTTCCGGCGTCGAGCCGGATATGGACCGGATCCTGCACTGGTTGAAGCGTCGAGCACCCGGAGGGAGCGCCCTTTCTTCCCCGCGGAAAGAGCCGGACCTGCCGGAGATCCTGTCGGGTCTTGCCGAAGGGAAAACCTGCGGCGCCCCTCTTTGTGCCATCTTTCGGAACAAAGACACCCGCTCCGAAGACTATGATGCGCTCAAGCACATCCCCCGGCCCGGTCATGCGGACTACACTGCCTACATGAAAACGGGCGGCGCCAACGACATCCGGGGCGGCGGCCACTTTTCCGCCCGGCTTACGGCGCCGCTGGTCTTTGCCGGCGCCCTGTGCGCGCAGCTTCTGGAAGAGAAGGACATCTTCCTGGGCGCCCACATTCGGTCCATCGGTCCCCTGGAAGACCGTCCCTTCGATCCTGTGCACATCATGCGAAAAGAACTGGATACCCTCAAAATCGCCGATTTTCCCGTATTGGATCCGACGGCCGGTCACAAAATGAAAGACTACATTCTGGAAACCGCCGCCCGAAAAGATTCTGTGGGCGGCATCGTGGAATGCTGCGTCCTGGGCTTGCCCCCCGGGTTGGGAGAACCTATTTTTGACGGCCTGGAAAACCGGATCTCCGCCGCCGTCTTCGGAATCCCCGCCGTCAAGGGCATCGAGTTCGGCGACGGCTTCGAAACAGCCCGGTCCACCGGCAGCGTCAACAACGATGCTTTTTTCTATGAAGCCGGCCAGGTCCGCACGAAGACCAACCACAACGGCGGCATCCTGGGGGGCCTGGCCTCGGGCATGCCCCTGATTTTCCGAGCGGCTTTCAAGCCCACGCCTTCCATCGGCCTGCCCCAGGATTCCGTGGACCTCTCCACCGGACAGAATACCACGCTCACCGTCAAAGGACGACACGACCCCTGCGTCGTGCCCCGGGCCGTGCCCTGCGTGGAAGCTGCCGCCGCCATTGCTCTTTATGATTTATGTTTGGGAGACAGACGATGATGAACCTGGAAGAATGCAGAAAAAAAATCGATCGCATCGACGATCAGCTGGCGGATCTATTGAAAGAGCGGATGTACCTGGCTACCGATGTGGCCCGCTATAAAAAAGAAAACGGACTGAATATCCTGAACCGGGAACGGGAACGGGAGATCCTGGACCGGATGACCGAAAAAAACGGCGATGACCTGGCCCTCTACACCAAAGTCTTTTTCAACACACTCTTCGATCTGTCCCGCTCGGCCCAGGTAAAGCTCCTCGCCCAGGAAACGGCTTTGGAAAAGAAGATCCGCACCGCCATCGAAAGGACGCCTGCGCTCTTTCCGCAGAAGGCTGTCGTGGCCTGTCAGGGTGTGGAAGGCTCCTACTCCCAGCAGATCTGCGACAAGATGTTCGCTCTGCCCAGCATCATGTACTTCAGCAGTTTCGAGTCGGTGTTCAACGCCGTGGACAAGGGCCTGTGCAAATACGGCATCCTGCCCATCGAAAACAGCTCCTACGGCTCCGTCAACGAAGTCTACGACCTGATGAAGAAATATCGCTTTTCCATCGTCCGCAGCAGCAGACTGAAGATCAACCACTCCCTGCTGGCCAACGAAGGGGCACAGATGGCGGAAATCCGGGAGATCTACACCCACGAACAGGCTTTGGGCCAGTGCAGCGATTTCATCAACGCACACAAGGAAATTCGCTTCATGTCCTGCGAGAACACGGCGGTCGCTGCCAAGCGCGTGGCCGAAAGCGGACGAAACGACCTGGCCGCGATTTCCTCCATGGCCTGTGCCCGGCTCTACGGGCTTTCCCCTCTTCAGCACGACATCCAAAACAGCGATGACAATTATACCCGGTTCATCTGCATCGGAAAAGAACTGCAGATCTTCCCCGGCGCCAACAAGATCAGCCTGATGATGGCCATTCCCCATACTCCGGGCTCCCTCTACCAGACAGTAGCCAAATTCGCCTCGCTGGGCCTGAACATCTGCAAGATCGAAAGCCGGCCCATTCTGGGCACGGATTTTGCCTTCATGTTCTATTTCGACATCGACGCCAGCATCTATGCACCGGAAGTGCTGCAGTTCCTGGGCGACCTGAAAGGGTACTGCGATCCCTTCGTCTTCCTGGGAGCCTATTCGGAGTATTGACATGAGATACGGTCTGATCGGAGAAAAACTGGAGCACAGCTACAGCAAACTCATCCACGAAAAACTCGGGCATTACAGCTACGAGCTGATCCCTCTCGCACCGGAAGAACTTAAACCCTTCCTCAAAGAAGGCGATTGGAACGGACTGAACGTGACGATCCCCTACAAACAAACCGTACTTCCCTATTGTGACGAACTGTCGGAGCAGGCAGCGCAAATCGGCAGCGTGAACACGCTGGTGAGAAGGGCTGACGGATCTATTTTTGCAGACAACACCGATCACGACGGATTTCGTGCACTGGCCGGCGAAGCCGGCATCGATTTTCGGGGCGGCAAAGTCCTGGTCCTGGGCAGCGGCGGGACTTCTCTGACTGCCTGCACTGTCATCAAAGAAGAGGGCGGCCGCCCGGTGGTCATATCCCGCAGCGGCGACGACCATTACGAAAATCTCCATCGACACCGAGATGCGGATCTGATCGTAAACACCACGCCGGTGGGCATGTATCCAAATACCGAGGCACAGCCTGTGGATCTGGAGAATTTTCCCCGGTGCCGGGGCGTCCTGGACGTGATTTACAATCCTTTTTCCACCCGCTTGATCCTTCAGGCAAAGGCTCTGGGGATCCCCTGCAGCGGAGGTCTGACCATGCTGGCGGCCCAAGCCAAACGAGCCGCAGAGTTGTTTACGGGACTGTCTCTCCCCGACGGACTGATCCGGGGGATCCGGGATGATCTGATCAACGATCTGTCCAACCTGGTGATCATCGGCATGCCCGGCTGCGGAAAAACCACCGTGGGCAAGCAGCTGGCGGCAGAGCTGGGCATGGATTTTGCGGACACCGACGAAGAGGTGGAAGCCGCCTCGGGACTTTCCATTCCGGACATCTTCGAACAGATGGGAGAAGATGTCTTCCGGAAAATGGAAGCGGAACAGACCCAGAAATTGGGCAGGGAAAACCGGTTGGTGATCGCCACCGGGGGCGGCGTCGTCAAGGACCCGCTCAACTACGGACGGCTGAAACAAAACGGGATCCTCATCCTTTTGGAACGGGATCCGCAGCTGCTGTCCCTCAAGGGCCGCCCCCTGTCGAAGGACCGGGAAGAGGTGATGGAACTCTACCGGGAGCGGATCGGCCTGTACGAAGCCTTTGCGGACCTCCGCATCATGAGCAACTGCTCCATTGAGGAGGTAGTGAAGCACATTCGGGAAAGGATCGGGAAATGAAGAAGCTGCTGATCATCAACGGCCCCAACCTCAATCTGCTGGGCCTTCGGGAGCCGGAGCTCTACGGCCGGGAAACTTACGAAGATCTGGTCCGGCGTGTGGAAAATGCCTGCAAAGAACACGGCTTGGAATGCAAGTGTTTTCAGAGCAATCACGAAGGCGCCCTCGTGGACGAGATCCAGGAGGCCCGGGGACGGTTTGACGGGATCGTGATCAACCCGGCCGCCTACACCCACACCAGCATCGCCATTCTGGATGCGCTGCGGGCCGTGGGCATTCCCGCGGTGGAGGTCCACCTGACCGACATCTCCGCCCGCGAGGAATACCGAAGGATCTCCTTCGCCGGCAAAGCCTGTGTCCGCACCATTGCCGGCCACGGCCCCGCCGGCTACGAAGAAGCCATTACTTTTCTGGAGGACTATCTGAAGCATCCTGCTTCCAAATGATCCTTTTGAGCATCACCAAAATCGGCAGAGCCAGAAACCAGCTCCCCAGCACGTCGCTGGGCCAGTGGACGCCCACGTAGATCCGGGAAAAGCCCATCAGCCCGATATATAGAAAGAGTATGCCGCACACGACCTTGAGACGCCTTTCCGAACGAATGAAGGGAACGGCGCCCTCTTCTTTTTTGTACAAAGGCAGCTCGGCGCCGTCTGTGCCGTAATAATAGAGCAGAAGCAGGATCAAAGTGCCCCAGACCAGAAAGCCGGTCAGGCTGTGGCCGCTGGGGAAACTGTATCCGCCCTGTTCCAGCAAGTGCAGGGACACATCGGGCCGCACCCTGGAAAACAAGTGTTTCAGCACCTGGTAAGAAAGCACGGCGGAAAGCGCGGCCAGGGTCAGGGGAATGCCATAAGCCCTCCGGGCTCTCGGGATCAGAAGCAGAACCAGGCACATCGGAGTGACTGCCTGCCAGTTTCCGCTGTAGGTGAGGGGAATCAGCAACGACGTCAGCGTCGGAGTTCTTCCCTGCAATACACTCGTCTGAATCATCAGGTCCAGGCGCTCCAGGCTGCCGTTCATCATGAGCAGGGCTGTTGCGGCAAATCCCGCCGCTCCGAGAATAAAGATCCATCGGTCCTGCATGCGAACTGTTTTTTTCAATGATCCCTCTCCTTTGTTTTCATCTCTCTAAATATTTTGCAAGCTCTATGATATACTATATGGCAACGGTCGTTTTGTACAGGACCACTCTTTTGAGACGACCATATTTTTTAGAGAAAGCTGGTATTTTATGAAGAAAAACATCCCTTTTCTGTTGATTCTTGCCCTCCTGCTTGCACAAGGCCTCTCCTATCTCAAGATCGCCGAATTGGAAAGACAGCTTGCGCAAACCACTTCTTCCTTGTGGACACTGCAGGACTCCGTAAACACGCAGATCAGCTCCATATATACGAACGTGGACGATAGGCTGGAAAAACAGGCAAGTTATATCGAACAGATCCAAACGACTATCGGGGTTCCGGATGCAGCCGATCTCACCGTCCCGGTCACCTATACCCTCCTTCCCAAAGAAGTCCGTAACGGAACAGCCGTGAGCTTGGATTTCGGGGACAAGATTCTTCCCATGGAAAGAAACGGCACGTCTTTTTCGCTGACGGTGAACGCAAAGATCTTTGACGCGGAGCTGGATCCCACCCTCGTCATTGCCGAAGGAGATGTCACGAAAACAGAGAAAAACGACGCCCTATCCCTGCGTCGGATCCAGGATAAAATCTTTCCTTACATGCATATCAGATTTATGGGCTCCTATGGCGGCAACGGTCAGGGCTTCCACATCACCGGAACGCTTGGCGCGGACATAAAGCCGGTATCGTCGTCCCCGGACACCGTAACTTATGAAGAAGCTTTGTTTGTCATCCAAGTAGACGACACCGTCCTTTCGGAGACGCCGATCGACATCGGCCTCCTGGACGGACATGAAATCGACGAAAAGATCCCTCTGCAGGACGGAGAAACCTGCACGATGCTCGTAGTGATCACCGACAATCTGGAACTGGAACATCACTATACGATCGCATCCTATGTTCAGGGCAACCAAGCGCAACGGGAGCCCCTTTTCGATGAAGCCGCTATTTACATGAAAGACGGTACGCTGCTCCAAGACCCCGCGTATTAGTCGGTATTAGAAAATAAGGAGGAATTATGGACAAGAAACCTGTATTGGTCATCATGGCCGCCGGCATGGGCAGTCGGTACGGCGGGTTGAAACAAATGGACCCCATCGGCAGCGACGGAGAGCTGATCATCGACTTTTCCTTGTACGATGCCTGGCGCGCCGGATTTGAGACAGCCATTTGTATCATCAAAAAAGAAATCAAAGCGGACTTTAAGGCAATCATGGATCGGGGGGCTGCCGGGCGAATGAATCTCCTATACGCTTATCAGGAGATCGACGCGGTGCCGGAAGGCTTTTCGATCCCCGAAGGTCGTAACAAACCCTGGGGGACCGGTCACGCCCTGCTCCAGGCGAAACCTCTGATCGACGGGCCCTTTGCTGTGATCAATGCGGATGACTATTACGGACGCGATGCCTTTGTTTCCGCTTACGACTACCTGTCTCGAGCCGAGGATCAGGAACGGTACGACTACTGCATGATCGGATACTCCATCGAAAACACCCTGACGGAAAACGGCCACGTGGCCCGGGGTGTCTGCGCTCTGACGCCGGAGGGTTATCTGAGCGATATCAGGGAGCGGACAAAGATTCAAAGAAATCAAGGAAAAATACAATTCACACAGGATGACGAACACTGGACCACGCTGGCGGAGGGCACGCCGGTTTCCATGAATTTCTTCGGGTTTACCCCTTCGTTTCTGGAGGAATTGGAACGGCGGTTCCCCATCGTTCTGACGGAGCTCCTGAAGACGAATCCCGTCAAAGGAGAATTCTACATTCCGCTGGTGGTGGGAGAGCTGATCGAAGAACATCGGGCAAAGGTTAAAGTGATCCCATCCCAAGACAAATGGTACGGCGTCACGTACAAAGAAGATAAGCCCTTGGTGATGGCGGCCATGGAAGAAAAAAAGAAAGCCGGCGAATATCCTGCCCGCCTGTGGGCAGCTGCGGAACCGTTCGAAAGGAATACGAAAGCATGACAAACACCAGAAGCCTCCTGGAGACTCTGAGCAGTCTGGCCGGCCCCTCGGGTTTCGAGGCCGAAGTCGTTCGGACCGCTGTAGAACTTCTGAAACCTCTCACCGACGAAGCCTATGTAGACGTTTTCGGCAACGCCGTGGGGATCCTGCGATGCGGGAAACCCAATGCCAAGCGCATCCTTTTTTCTGCCCACCTGGATGAAATCGGCTTTATCGTCACCGGCGCGGAAGAAGGATTTCTGCGATTCGCCCCCATCGGAAGTATCGATCCCCGAATGCTGCCGGGCAGAGAGTTGACGATCATGACAGACCCGCCGACCTTCGGCATCATCACCTGTCTGCCGCCTCATGTGCTCAGCGCCGAGGAAATGGACCGATCCTTTCCAATGGAAGATCTGCGCATCGACCCGGGTCTTTCCAAGGAAGACGTGTTAAAAACCATTCCGGTCGGAACGCCGGCAGTTTACCGGGCAGGATTCTTTTCCATGGGCAAAGACGCAGTCTGCGGCAAAGCCATGGATGACCGCGCCTGCTTTGTCGCAGCGTTGCTGGCGCTGGAAAAGCTGAAAGGAAAAGCGCAAGAGCAGGACATTGTTGTGTTGGGCAGCACTCGGGAAGAAATCGATCACGGCGGCGCAACGGTGGGAACCTTCTCTCTGGATCCGGACCTGTGCGTCGCGATAGACGTTACGCATGCGGAGACGCCGGACGGCGGGCCGAAGCACACGGATTGTGTTCTGGGCGCAGGTCCTGCCGTGGCCTTCGGACCCAACCATACACCATGGGTGCGGGATCGATTGTTTTCCCTGGCGAGACAAAAGGAAATCCCCACTCAGCGGATCGTCATGGAAGGCAAAAGCTATACGGACGGCTGGGAAATGCAGATCTCCCGGGAAGGGATCCCCACCTGCGTCGTTTCTCTTCCTACCCGTTACATGCATACACCCATGGAAACCATTTCCGTTCAAGATATCGAGTCGCTGGCAGATCTGCTGGCAGCATTGATGGAAGCGCCGGGATGGGAGGGTGACTGCCGATGAAAGAACTGCTCAGAGAACTGTGTCAAGTCCCCGGGATATCCGGCTTTGAAGAAGAGATCCGCGCATGCATCGCGGAAAAAATCCGTCCCCACGTTCAAGACATGAAGGTGGACGCCGTAGGCAATCTGATCGCATGGAAAGCGGGGCGGCGCAAAGCGAAAAACGAATTGCTGATCACCGCGCACATGGATGAAGTCGGTTTTATCGTAAAAAGGGTAGACGACAAAGGCTATATTCGCTTCGCCCCCATCGGCGGAATCGACCGGAGAACTGTGATCGGCAAAAAAGTCCTGGTGGGCAAGGCGCGCATTCCCGGCGCCATAGGACTTCGCGCGTATCACCTGGTAAGCGCCAAAGAAGAAAAAATCGTTCCGGATATGGCGGACCTGTATATCGACATCGGCGCTACCGGGAAAGAGGACGCCCAAAAGCTGGTCCAGATAGGCGATGAGATCCTCTTCGACAGCGACTGGGTCGAATTCGGGAAAGATCGAATCAAAGCGAAAGCCCTGGACGATCGAGTCGGCTGCGCCGCTATGATCCGCTTGATCCAAAGCGAACTGCCCGTGGATTGCACCTTCGTGTTTTCCGCCCAGGAAGAAGTGGGCGCCCGAGGTGCTTTCGGCGCCGCTTTCGCCATCCGCCCCCACATCGCGCTGGTTCTGGAAGGAACCACAGCTGCGGATTTGCCGGAGCTTAAAGAACATCGGCAGGTGACCCGGGTCGGCGCCGGTCCGGTCCTGGGGCTGATGGACCGTCAGACCCTCTATGACCGTGAGTTATTTGAACGCCTCAGAGCTTTGGCCGAAAAACACGGCATTCCCTGGCAGACCAAGCGGACCATTTCCGGCGGGACCGATGCCTCAGCGATCCAAACCACAGCGGGCGGCGTTCGCGTGGCTTCGATCTCTGTTCCGGTGCGCTACATACACACCCCCTCTTCCACCGCTTCACTGAACGACTGCGAGCAGTTGTACGTCCTGGCTGAGCGCTTTATCGAAACCATCGCCAACGAGAAGGAGGATCTGTAATGGATATACTGACCGCTTTGCAAGAGCTGAACGCCTGCCATGCCCCTTCGGGAGAAGAAAAAGAGATCCGGGATTGCATCCAGCGCATGACATTGGATCGCGTCGACGAGACTCACGTGGATGCCCTGGGCAATCTGATCCTTCATAAAAAAGGAACGGGTCCCAAATTGCTGTTTGCGGCTCACATGGACTCCATCGGATTGATGGTGACCCACATCGAAAAGGAAGGATTCCTGCGCTTCGGCTGCATTGGCGGCCTCCCGGCCGAAAACATCCTCTACACGCCGGTGCGCTTCCTAAGCGGAATCCGGGGCACCATCGTGCCGGATCAAGCCGCAGACCGGTCCAAACTGACATTGGATGACCTTTATGTGGACATCGGAGCTAAAGACGAGCAGGAAGCGGCAGAGCAGGTACGCATCGGAGACACCGCCGTCTATGATACGCCTTTGAATTTGCTTGGCAGCCGGCTCCTTTCACCGTATCTGGACAACCGGATCTCCTGTCTGGCCCTGCTCAAGGCTATGGAAAGCATCGACAAAAGCCCCAACGATCTGTATTTCGTATTCACCGTTCAGGAAGAGCCCGGCCTGCGGGGCGCCAAGCCCGCAGCCTTCGCCATTGATCCGGACTATGCTGTGGTATGCGACGTGACGCCCGCCGGCGACCAGCCCGGCAGCAAACACTACGGCAGCAGCCGGCTGGGCGGCGGCGCCGCCATCAAGGTGATGGACACCTCGGTGATCTGTCATCCGGAAATGGTGGACCGACTGAAAGCGCTGGCCGAGAAGAACGGGATCACCGCGCAAAACGACGTGATCGTCAAGGGCGGCACCGACGCAGGCCCCCTCCACATTTCCCGCAGCGGGGTCCTGACCGGCGGCGTATCGGTCCCCTGCCGCTACATCCACACACCACAGGAAATGGCGGATCTCCGGGACGTGGAAAGCTGCGCGGCGCTTTTGTCCGCCTTTGCCGAAAGCGCTCTGCCGGCTCTTCGCTGAACAAAGCATCAAAAATCCGGCCGGATCTTTCCGGCCGGATTTTCTCTGTTTTCCATTCTTTTTCTATGCTTCCTTCTTCATTTTACGGAAGGACTCCACCGCATTTTCGTGGCGGACCTTCTTGACGTCAAACTTGAGAAATCCGAAAACCAGCTGGATGATGAAGCTGATGCCGAACATGGAAATGATCGTTCCCAATCCGATTTTCGCACCCAGAAGAAAACCGACCACAACCGCCGAACCCTCGATGATTCCGCGAATCACGCCAATGGGCGCATTGGGTAAACGCTTGGACAAAGCAGTCATGAGTGAATCTCTGGGACCGCAGCCCAAGCCGTTGCTAATGTAAAAATAGCTTCCCATGGCCACGATAAACTGACCCACCAAAAGCAACGCGACGCCTCCGGCAAATTTCTGGAGCTGCGGCAGGACATCCAGATACAAGAGCAGATCCACGAATTTCCCGATCAAGATCGTATTAAGGACCGTTCCGATCCCGATCGGTTCCTTGAGAAAGTAAACGAAGATCATGATCACAAAGGCGGTCAGGACCGATATGTCTCCGTAGGAAAGTGGAATATGGTAGGAAACGCCCATGTGGAAGGCTTCCCAGGGTCCCAATCCCACATTGGCCCGAATCACGCAATAGGACCCGCACGCAAAGAGAAAAAGACCGAATATCGTCCGCAACATTCTTTTGATGTAACTGGTTTTATGGTTTTCAACGTTCATGGTTACCCCCTGTCGAAAAATACGCTTTTACCGCTTACCGAAAGGGGCACGCCGTATGCTGCTTTGATTTTTTTGGAAAACAATCCGATGTGGATGGCTGTTTTTCCCGCCGAATACATGACCCGGTTATCGATCCGAAGATCCGCGGCTACCGATACGGCAGAACCGATGGCTATGCCCAGGTCCGTTATGGCAAAAGCGCAGGCAATGCCGTCCGCCGCTGCTTCCTCACAGGTTTCTTTTCCGCAGTAGCCGCAGTTCAATCCATGCTGAGCATCCTCGACTCCCAGTAGGAGCAGTGCCGCCGCCTGATCGATATTTTTCGCATCTCGCAGAAAGAAGTCTGCGCCGATCTCTTTGCCGTATGTTCGCATGCTTTCGGCAAAAGCGTCTTTTTCGGGCCCATCCAGAATCCAGGTTTCCAGACGATCCAGGCCCCTTCCTTTGGGCGCCGTTCTGGCAGCCGCCGCCATCGCGTCGGCAGCAGACAATACTGCTCTGCGCTCCGCTTCTTTGCTTTCGTGTTTCATAAAATCCTCCTGATCTTTTTAAATGCCCAATCCGAACCGTTCCTTGACCCGCGTCATGGTCTTGCGGGCGATGACATCCGCCTTTTCCGTTCCTTCCTGAAGCAGGTCCTTCAGCTCCTGCGCGTGACGGATCTCCCGATAGCGCTCCTGGATCGGCGTGAGCGAATCCACGACGATCTCCACCAAATCCTTTTTAAAAGCCCCGTATCCCTGCCCGGCATACTGCTTTTCGATGTCCGATACGGGTTTTCCGGAAAAAGAGCTGTAGATGTTCAGCAAATTGCTCACGCCGGGTTTCTCTTTCGTGTCAAATCGGATTTCACCATCGGAGTCCGTTGTGGAACGCATGATGGCTTTCTTGATCTTTGCCGGCGCGTCCAGCAGAGAGATCCGACTGGCTTCGTTAGGCGCGCTCTTGCTCATTTTGCTCATCGGATCGTCCAGGGCCATGATTCGCGCGCCTTCCCGAAGGAACCTGCCCTCGGGCACAATAAAGGTCTCACCGTATTTATTGTTGACCCGCAGCGCGATATCTCGAGTCAGTTCAATGTGCTGCTTCTGGTCGTTTCCCACCGGAACGATATCCGCATCGTAAAGAAGGATATCCGCGGCCATGAGCACCGGATAGCAAAACAGTCCCGTGGGCGCCGATTCACTGTCCCGGCTCTTCTGTTTGAATTGGGTCATGCGGGAGAGTTCTCCCGTGTAGGAATTGCACATCAGCACCCAGGCCAGCTCCGCATGGGCCGGCACAGTGGACTGCACGAATACGATGGATTTCTTCGGATCGATGCCGATAGCCATGTAGAGAGATGCAATGTCCAGGATATGTTCCTTCAGTACGACGGGATCCTGTTCCACTGTAATGGAATGCAGATCCACGATGCAATACACACAGTGGTTTTCCTCCTGCAGATCCACAAATTGCCGAAGCGCGCCCAAATAATTGCCGATATGCAGATTACCGGTAGGCTGAACTCCGGAAAAGACTCTTTTCATGAATTGGTTTGCAGAATTTTCGTAATAAAAAACAAGATCCGTACGTCAATCCTGCTTCTCCTTTCTGTCAAATAACAGTTCCTATTATACTCCGAAGAGCTTGTATTTCCAACCCTCTTTTATTCGAGAGAAAAACCGGAGATGCCGGAGGTCTCCAAATATTCGATAATCTGCGCCGATACTTCGTCGATGTGCTCCCGGTTGCTGATGCGTAAACGGATATCGTAACGGTCTGTAAGATATTCGATCAGCTTGCAGAAGGCCTGAACGATGCGCACTGCCGGAACGTGCCCTTCGGTGGCCGCCGCAACGGCTTCCAGCGGCTGCCCGGTGGTCTTTTCGTAGCAGATCAGGAGATCCCGCTGAATGACACTCAGATCCCTTACATAATCCTTTTCGAAATCAGCCAGAAATCCTTTGTCCACAAAGCGAAGCAAAGCCGAGATCACATCGGAAATCAGAAAGTAATCGATGTTTTTAATGCAGTGCCCGTTGATTTCCAGTGTGGAGCGCGTCTGGACCTGGATTGCTTTCTTCGTCGAATGCAGACTGTCGCTTCCGGAAATCAGGTCCCGATGCAGACGCTGAAGTTCTTCGTTGGGCGCAATGTTCAAATTGTCCCATAAGCCGGTCTCAAACTTTTTATAGTGGTTGATGGCGGCCACTCGATTGCCCATTTCATAATAAAGCCGCACGATGTTGTACGCGGTTTCTTCGTTATCCATATCCACCTGCGCCATTTCCTTCCAGGTGGTCAGGGCATCCTCAAGCCTTCCGCTTTCCTCGTAGCGCCGCGCCAGCGCCTTGAGCAGTTCTACCTGAATGCGTTCGCAGTTCATGCGTTCAAAGAGGATCATTTCGTTGAACTCGTTGCAGTTTTTAAGGTACCATCCCTCCATAAAATCTCCGCAGAAAAGTCCCTTGGTGTGCGCCAATTCCTCCAGATCTCTGGAATGGACCGAGCAGGCCTGGATTTTAAGGAGATCGCACTGAAAACTGTAACGGGAATCGATGGAGCAGCCGTCCTTTTCCGACAGGACCAGGGATCGGTCGGCGCCGTCATGGGGCAGCAGTTTTTTCAGCTGCCAGAGATTGTATCTCAAGTTGTACCTGGCGGCATCCGTTGTGCTGTCGGGCCATAGATAGGCCATGATCTTGTCTCTGCTGATAAATTTTCCGTTGTGGGCAATGAGCAAATAAACAAGCGCCTGCGCTTTTGTGCTCAGCTGCTTGTCCAGCAATTCTCCGTTGCAGGATATTTTTGTTTTTCCCAAAACATTGATCTGCAGCATACTTCCCCTCTGCGCGGCTCGGCGAAATCGAATGGGTTCAGGCGTGGTACACCAGTTCACCGGACTTGAAGGTATAGGTTACGTTCAGCTCTTTGATCCTGTCTGTTTCCGTTTCTAAAATATTTCCATCCAACACGACGATATCCGCAAGATATCCTTCTTTCAAATATCCTTTTTCCGCTTCTTTGCCGATCGCATAGGCGCCGTTGCATGTAAACATGCGCAGCGCTTCGGGCACGGTCACCCGATGCTGCTCCACAGGGTGGTTCACGGCAGCGTGGATTCCCAGCAGAATATTGGCTTTGCACACGTCGCTGTCCGTTCCGCCGCAGAGCAACACGCCGCCGTCCAGGCTTTCCCGGAAGGGATTGCTGTTCTTGTAGTTCTCTCCCAGCCGCTTCTCGTACATTTTTCCTTTTCCGCCCCAGCGCAGCTCATAAATGGGGCGCACGGAGAAAATGACCCCCAGGTCCGAAGCCATGCGTATATGCTCCGCATTGGGCAGTTCCACGTGCTCCAGGCGATGACGAAGTCCCGTGATCCCCGTGAGCGTCACGGCCCGTTCGTGGGCCTTCAGCGCCAGTTCAATGGCCCGGTCTCCAATGGTATACAGAGACAGTTGCAGATTTCGACGATAACAAAGCTCCACAAATTCGTTCATGCGGTCTTGCGTAAAATTGAGACAGCCTTTTTCGCCCGGCGCATCGGCATACTCGAAGGAAATAGCCGCCAGTCTGGCACTGAAGGTCCCGTCCACATACAGACAACCGCCTACACGGTGCAGACCCATGGATTCCACTCGATCCAGATCCAGCGTTTGGAAAAACAGCTCCATATCCAGATATACGCTCTTGCGTTTGATGATCTCATTGATGAACTCGGCGTCCTTGTCGCAGTAGATCGGTCCGCCCTCCACCGCACATGCCGTGGTGATACCCGCTTCTGCCACTTTTGGCATGATATTCTGCAATGCGTCCATCCGGTAAAAATCGCTGTATTGGTTGGAAATGTTTGCCCGGAGCATGGCGTTGGCCTGACGCTGGAACACGCCGGTCGGCATCCGTTTCTCATCGAATAAAACGCCTTGAACCGTAAACGGGATCTTGTAGTACAGCAGGGCGCAAGTGTTCAGTACGCTGGTCTGGTATTCGCTGGAGTTGATCCAGATCGGTGTATCCGAACAGATTTTGTCCAAATCCTGCCTGGAAGGGAAGCGCCGCTCCTTGAGGTTGTGAATATCCATTCGTATGGCCTGGATCGGCAGGTTCGGTTCTTTCTTGTATCGTTCATAGATCAGATCGCCGATATCCTTGAAGCTTTTGGCGTCACCCAAATCTACACACTGGGAATTCAACGCAGTCTGCACCACGTGGAAATGGCTGTCGATAAAGCCGGGGAGCACCGTCCCTTTTCGCGCATCGATCAGCACCGTCCATTCCGACAGCACGTCCCGATAGGTATCTCCCTGCCCCATCGCGACGATCCGTTCTCCGTCCACCGCGAGCCAGTCGCAGATCCTGTCCTGGTCCTGGGTCAGGCAGCGGCCGTTGATGATCAAGATTGAAGCCTTCATTGTTTTCTCCCGTATGTCTGTACTTTCTATGATTATACCACTAATTCCCCCAAGCCAAAAGGGAAGCCGAAGCTTCCCCTTTTGGTTGCGGATTATTCAATCCACCAGCACACGAACCAGAAAGTCATAGAGGATTTTTGCGGTTTCATAGACCGATTCCAACTCCGCATATTCGTCCTTGCCGTGGAAATTTTCTCCCGAAGCCCCGAAGATCAGTGCCGGAGCGTCGATCCGTGTCCCCAGGTAGTTGAAGTCTCCGATGCTTTGGAAATAGGAGTACGACGGCTCCTTTTGGCTGACGCTGCGCACCGAGTCCACAAACTGCTTCACCAGAGGTTCGTCAACGGATACCGTGTAGGGCATAAATCCCCTGGATCCTTCCGACGGCGCCTCCCGAAAACTGCTGCGATACGTACTGCGGATGTTTGCCCGGGCCACCGCTTCGTCGATCTCCCGGAGGATCAGCGCTTCGTCTTCGCCCCGAACGATATGACGGAATAATTTGATCTTTGCATAATCCGGTACGCTGCAGGCGCCTCCGTCAGCCTCCATGGCTATGACGCAGCAGGTACCTTTTCCGAGGTACTCGTCTTCTTTGAATTCGATGTGGTCCAACTCCCGGATCACAGCGGCAGCATCTTTTGCTGCGCTGATTCCCAGTTCCGGCGTGGCGGCATGTGCCGCCTTGCCGAAAAACTCTACTTCCAGGCCGTAGCCGCCTCTGGCGCCCAGACAAATGTCGGGAAAAGGCTTGTCGTTGAACCCGGCGCTGGGTTCGTTGATTACAGAAAAGTCCACATCATCCAGAAATCCCGATTCGATCAGCGCATTGGTGCCCATGCCGTAGGGCCCTTCCTCCACAGAAACGAAGGAAGCCTTGATTTTTCCTTTGAACGTTTCATGGGTGTTCCGGAATTCCTTCAAAGCGATCATCGCAGCTGCGCATCCGGATTTCATATCCAGAGCGCCGACGCCGTACAGACGATCGCCGCGGATCTCTCCTTCGGGATTTCGGGTCCACCCCTGGCACAGATTCACTGTATCCAGATGCCCGTTGATATGGATCACCGGACCCTGCCCGGAACCTTTCAGTTCCAGAACTACGTTTTTGCCGTGAAAATCCGTCACTTTGGCTTCGTGGTATGCACGAATTTCCGCCGGCAGGTTTTCCCGGAGAAACCATTCCTTCACGAAGTCCATGATCCGGTCTTCCTGAAAGTAAGGGCTTTGGATCGCAACGAGCTGCTGCAGCAGGGATGTGGTGTCCTTTTTAGATATCATCTTCCTGAACCTTTCCTGTGTCCTCCATGAATATGAATTTACCGGTGATAGCATAGAGTATGGCAATTACCGGAACAAACAGGGCCAGGAAAGTATACGGCAAATAATCCAAGGTTGCAACCCCTAACACACCGGCAAAGTAGACGCCGCACAGACCCCAGGGAACCAGGGGAGACGTCACCGTTCCGCTGTCTTCGCAGGTCCTGGAGGCGACACTGGTCTTGATGCCCAGTTTTTTGTAAGCCGGCAGATACATTCTTCCGGGGATCATGATCGCCACATACTGGCTGGCGGAGAGCATGTTCACGGCAATGGCGGAGAATACGTGGGTAATGATGAGTTTTCTGGGCGTATTCGTGATGCTGGCCATCTTGTTGAGAAGCGTTTCCAGCACACCGCTCTTTTCCAGAATGCCGCCGTAGCTCAGCCCCAAATATCCCAAAGAGACTGTCCACATCATGCCCTGGATCCCGCCGCGGTTCAACAGTTTATTGACTTCGAAAATGCCTGTGTCGATGCTGAAGCCGTAATTCATAAAGCCCATCATCTCATAGAGGCCTCTTCCCTGGAACAACATCGCCAGGAACATCCCGAAGATTGCCGCAATGACCATGGCCGCCAAGGCGTTGATTTTTTTCACCGCCATGGTTACCACCGCAACCATGGGCAACAGGCTGATGAACATATAGAGCGGGGACATGTTGAAGTTGCTTGCAAGTCCGTCCAGAATCAAGTCAACCGTAGCCGTATCGATGTTGTCTGCCGAATACCGGAACCCGATGATCGTATAAAGCACGATGGAAATGATAAATGCGGGAATTGTGGTGTAAAACATGCTTTTAATGTGCTCAAACAGGTTGGCTTCCGAGACGCCGGCTGCCAGGTTCGTGGAGTCGGACAGCGGGGACAGTTTGTCACCGATGATCGCGCCGCTGATTACGGCGCCGGCTGTGATCGGAGCCGGAATGCCCAGGCCCAGACTGATGCCCATGAATGCGACTCCGAAGGTGGCGCCGGTCGTATAGCTGCTTCCGGTGGCGATGGAGGCCATGGAGCAGACCAGCGCAGCTGTGAGCAGGAAGAATGTGGGGCTGATGATTTTAAGGCCGATGTAGATGAGCGTCGGAATGGTTCCTGCTGCGATCCACGCCGGGATCAACATTCCGATGAACATCAGAATCAGCATGGGGATCGTAGCGATCCCGCAACCGTGAAGAATGCCATCTTCGATGGTCTTCCACTTCGTGCCCGTAAGCATCAATGCCAAGGTTGCCACCGCGGAAGCAAACACCAGCGTCAGATGGATATCCGGACTTCCGTACATAACGACTTGAATGACAAGTGCGATAAACAGAAATGCGACAATGAGCAGAGAAATACCGAATGTTGGTTTTTTGGATTCTGTTTGGTTCATTTTTATAACCCTCCTTGTACCTTATAGTACCAAGGGGGAATGTGATGTTCCGTTTATGTTTTCGTTCTTCTCCGGTTTATTTCATAGTTTTCTTGGCGTGAAACGGCTTGTATAAACGGGAATTAAACCTCTTTTAAACAGCTCTCCGGCCTCCTCGTTCAACAAACCGCCGCAGAAATGATTCCGCGGCGGTTCGTTTTTTTCTATTCTACGTCCAATGTCAGCTGGTCATCTTTGGGTTTTTCTTCGTTTGCCCCTCCGTTTTCTTGCCCTAAGTCTACTTCGTCTTCCCGAATCGCCTTGGCCATGGTAACGATGATGGATTCCTCCTGGACACGCATAATGCGCACGCCCTGGGTGGTCCGTCCCAGTCGGGACACTTCTCCGGCCTTGATGCGGATGATGATCCCGTCGGAATTGATCAGGAAGACATCGTCGT
>JAAYDG010000003.1 GCA_012729355.1 Clostridiales bacterium | reverse complement strand
TTTGTGACGGGATCCTGAAATTTACCACGATCTTCAACAATATCCAGAATGGTTCTGGCGATGCGCTCCGTGTCTCCGTCGCATTCGTTTTTGATGCGGCCGAAAGCGGTGGCGGTGGGCTGCAGGGCAATGACGTCGATCAAGATTTCATTGGCGAAGATCACAGGATCGTTGTCGATCCTGTCCGCAGCCTGGGGCAGCAGACCCTTGGGAGAGATCACCCGGTGACTTCCGAAATAATCGCCTTTTTTCATAGAAGAGCCTTTCATTTGTCGCAAAAATTTTGTGAAATAATCTTCACAATATCGATAAATATACCATAGTTGACTCGCGTTTTACAAGATTATGTTGCGATTGAGTTGCTCCTGATCGCAAGTTAATCCAAATCAAATCCGGCTCTGCGCTTCCCGTTTTCCATGTGCCGGATCGCTGCCTGAGTCGCTGCGTCTTTGTCTTTTGCCTTAAAAGCCAGGAAGATCTGCCAGTGTTCGTCGAGCACTTCGTCCAGGTATGCACGAATATATTCACTGCTGACTTTCGTATTTTTTGTGTAGATCTGATAAGACGTAAGTACGTGTTGCAGCATCCGGTTTTTCGTGGCGCTGTAGATGAGCTGGTGAAAATGCATATTGATTTGAAGCATTTTTTCGGCTTCGCCCTTTTGGGTGTAAAACTCCATGATGTCGTAAGCTTCTTCGAGTTCTTCGAATTCCTGTTCCGTCATGCGTTCGACGGCCCATCGCACCGCAATGGCCTCGTAAGCCTTGCGCAGCTCGTACATGTCTTCGATGTCCTGGCGGGAAAGACCGATCACAAAAGCCCCTCTGTTGGGAATGATCTGAATGAGTCCGTCCAGCTCCAGTTTTTGAAACGCTTCACGGACCGGCGTCCTGCTCACATTATATTCTTTGCAGATGCGGTGTTCCGTGAGTTTCGCTCCCGGCGCGATCTTGCCCTGGAGGATGTCGTCCCGCAGCTGGTTGAATAAATTCTGCGGCAGGGAGAGCGTAGCGGATACGGGAGGAATTCGTGTCGTGATCATGGGAGATCCTTTCGGTGATAGAGTCAGATGGATTTGTATACAATTTTATCGGTTTACCGGCCCGATGTAAAGAAAAACCTCTTTGCGATAAATGATTCTTGCTCCGGGCATAGCGATACTATATAATGTGTTTGTGGAATAATATATCGCTATATATAGATATGCAAGAGGAACGAAAATGAAAACAGTGATCAAAAGAGACGGAACGGAAGTCGGGTTCGACGCTTCCAAAATCAAGACAGCCATCGAAAAAGCCATGCAGGAAACGCGCTTGGGGGTAGATGCGAATCTTTCCGGGGGGATCGCCTCGGCGATCGAGAAGCAAGTGGAACGTTCCAACCGGCTGATCAAAGTGGAAGACCTCCAGGACCTGGTGGAGGATTTTCTCATGGCCAGCGAGCGAAAAGACGTGGCCAAGAAGTTCATCATCTACCGCTATGAACGGGACAAGACCCGAGGAGAGCGCAAAAAGCAGGAAGGGCGCGTCATATCCGAGGATTTCATCAGTCCGTACAAGCATGCGCCTTCGCCCATGAATCAGCTGGGCAGCTTCGTTTTCTACAGAACGTACTCCCGGTGGTTGCCCGATGAAAGCCGCAGAGAATACTGGTGGGAGACGATCCGGCGGGCCGTGGAATACAACTGCAGCCTGATTCCGACGCCCCGGGACGAAGCGGAAAAACTCTTCGACAATATTTTCAACCTGAAGCAGTTTTTATCGGGCCGTACGTTCTGGGTGGGATCCACCGACGTGTCCAAGTACTACCCCATGAGCAATTATAACTGTTCTTTTCAGGTGCTGGACAGCTTTGCTTCCTTCCACGATGTCTTCTATCTGCTCATGGTAGGATCGGGGGTCGGCGTCCGGGTCCTGAAATCCGACGTGGCAAAATTTCCGCCGATCCGCACGGATATCGAAGTGATCCACGAATCCTATACGCCTTTGCTCAAGAGCCTTCGCCAGGACAGCACGAGCCTGGAATTCACCCACAACGATACGGTCAAGATCACCATCGGCGACAGCAAGGAGGGCTGGGTCCAGTCTTTGGATTATTTCTTTAAAGTGCTGTACAGTTCCGAATACCGCAAGATCAAGACCATTATCCTGAACTATGACCATGTCCGGGAAAGAGGAGAAAAACTCCGAACGTTCGGCGGGACCGCCAGCGGGCATGCCAGCATGAAAAACATGTTTACGAAAATCACCAAAGTCGTGGAAAAAGCAGGGGTGCGGCAAGTGGACGAAAAGACTCGGCTGCTGCCGATCGACTGTCTCGATATCGCCAACATCATCGGAGAAAATGTGGTGGTGGGCGGTGTGCGGAGGACGGCCGAGATCGTACTGATCGACGCCGACGACGAAGAATGCATCCAGGCGAAGAACCAGCTCTATAAGAAAGTCGGCGAAAAATGGGTGATCGATCAGGAACTGTCCCACCGGCAGATGAGCAACAACTCCATCTACTACGAAAAAAAGCCGACCCGGGAGAAGCTGCACTGGCATCTGACGCAAATGCGTTATTCGGGGGAACCCGGCTGGGTCAATGCGGAAGCGGGTGCCAGGCGCAGGCCGAACTTCAACGGCATCAATCCCTGCGCGGAAATCCTTTTGGATTCGAAAGGACTGTGCAACCTGACGACGGTGAACGTAAAGGCTTTTGTCAAAGAAGACGGTACGCTGGACAAGAGCGGTCTTCTGGAAGCCCAGCGTCTTTCGGCCCGGGCCGGATATCGCATGACGTGCACGGAATTGGAAATTCCCGAATGGAACAATGTGCAGCAGCGGGACAAGCTGTTGGGGTGTTCCATCACCGGCTGGCAGGATATGGTCAATGCCACGGGTCTGGACCGGAGCAGTCAGGAAGAACTCCTGGGGGAACTGAAGGCGGCTGCCAGGCGGGCTGCGGACAGCTATGCGAACGAACTGGGCCTGCCCAAGCCGCTGCTGATCACCACCGTCAAGCCGGAAGGCACGCTGAGTCTTCTTCCGGTGGTATCCTCCGGCGTTCATTTTTCCCATGCCCCGTACTATATCCGCAGGATACGGATATCTGCGGACGATCCGCTGACAAAGGTCTGCGAAGAACTGGGATATCCCGTACTTCCCGAAGTGGGACAGACGCTGGAAAACTGTTCCACAAAAGTCGTGGAATTTCCGGTCAAAGCGCCGGAAGGAAAACTGAAGGGGGATGTTTCGGCGATCGAGCAACTGGAGATCTACAAGATGTTCATGGACCACTACGTAGAACACAACTGTTCCATTACCGTTCACGTCAGAGACGAGGAATGGGATCAGGTGGAGCAGTGGGTGTTCGACCACTGGGACGAGACGGTGGCGCTGTCCTTCCTGTCCTATGACGACAATTTCTACGACCTGCTTCCCTACGAAGAAATCACGGAAAAGGAGTATCGGGAAAAAACGGCGGCGATGAATGCTTTCGTTCCTTCGCTCATCGCCAAGTTTGAAAAAACAGAGACCCAGTACGATATCGGAAACGACGGCTGTGAAAACGGCGTCTGCCCGGTCCGATAATAATAAAAGCTGCCGATACGGCAGCTTCCGGAGGACGAAAAGTCGACTACACCCCGTTGCGGAGACATGTTTCACGAATGCAGCATTCTTCGCAGCGGGGTTTTCTTGCGGAGCAAACCTGCCTGCCATGGTAGATCAGCGCGTGATGCATGGCCGTCCAACGCTCTTCGGGAATGGCTTCCATGAGCGCAAGCTCGGTCTTCAGCACATCGGTTTCGTTGGCCAGGCCGATTCGGTTTGCCAGGCGGAACACGTGGGTGTCCACAGCGATCCGCTGCCGACCGAAGGCCACCGACAGGACGACGTTGGCGGTTTTTCGACCGACGCCGGGCAGTTCGATCAGGCGATCGTATTCTCCGGGCACGTTCCCGTCATATTTTTCCACCAGGAGTCTGGAGAGCCTGGACAGATTGGCGGCCTTGGTCCGATACATCCCGATGCGCCGGATCCGTTCCCGGATCTCCTCTTCGGGCAGTTCGGCCATGGCGTGTGCGTCCGGCGCCCGTTCGAAGAGCGCCGGAGTCACTTCGTTGACGCTTTTGTCCGTGGTCTGTGCCGACAGCACTACGGAAACCAGAAGCTGGAAAACCGAGTGGAAGTGAAGCGCACAGCCTGCATCCGGATAGGCCAGAAGCAGCTGCTTAATGACGGTTTCCCGGCCGGCTTTTGGTAACACACTCATTTTCTACACGTTCTTTCCGCAGCACTTCTTGTACTTTTTCCCGCTGCCGCAGGGACAGGGATCGTTCCGCCCGATCTTCGGATCCTTGACCACGGTCCGGGATCTCCGGTAACGGCTGTAGATCTCTTCCCGCTGTTCTTTTGTCAAAATGCGGTCCCATTCCTCCAGACCGTACAGATAGTCCGCATTCGCCGCGAACATATGGAACAGGAGCGTTTCGTAGACAATCTCCAACCGGATCGCGCTGGTTTCGTCGTAGGTCTCCAGGGGCAACGGCGCCCGAAGGCTGGAGTTGATTCCGTCCAGAAACCCCATATACAGAGCCGGTTCCACTTCGTATTGTTCTGCCAGATCACCCAGGATCCCCTGGGGAACAGCGGGGTAGTTCTTTAAAATATCCCGATAAATCTGTGTTTCGGCAGACGAATATTTTTCCCAGAATGCGTCGAATGTTTCGTCGTTTTGCCCCTGGATCCATTCGTTCCATTGTTGATACAGACTCATTGCAGCCTCCATGTGGGCAGCGCATTTTTTTCAGTGCCCCTGGCGATGCATGCGGCGATTTCCAGAATATCGCCCGCGACCGCGCTGCCGGTGGGCAGAGGACCGGCGCCTCTTCCCTGCAGGAAGATGTCATCGGCCATATTGCAGGAGATCAGAACGGCGTTGAATTCGTTGCGGACGCTTGAAAGCGGGTGATCCGCGGGAAGAAATTCCGGCCGGACCCGGGCACGGATCCCGTCTTTTTCCCGGACGGCTGTCGCCACGAGTTTGATCTTCGCGTTTTCGGCGGCCGCTTTGCGAAGATCATCTTCGGTAACGCCGGTGATCCCTTCTCTTTCGATATCGTCGGGACGGATGTACCGACCGAAACCGGCGGCGATGAGCAGCGTCAGTTTGTTGGCCGCGTCGTGCCCCTCCACGTCTCCGGTGGGATCCGCTTCGGCAAAGCCCTTGTCCTGAGCGTCTTTGAGGACCGCAGCATAAGGGGCGTTGTCTTCGTCCATCCGGGTCAGGATATAGTTTGTCGTTCCGTTGAGGATTCCCCGGATCCCGGTGATCTCATTGGCGGCCAGTGCGGTGGAGATCGCATTCATCACCGGAATGGCTCCGCAGACCGCTGCCTCGTAGCGCAGCATCAGCCCTTGCGCTCCAGCGTTTTTCGTCAGTTCCTCCCCGGACCGGGCCAGGGCGGCCTTGTTGGCGCTTACCACGTGTTTGCCTGCCTGCAGCGCTTGTTTCATATAGGAAACGGCCGGTTCGAGTCCGCCCATCAGCTCGGCGACAATATCGATTTCGGGGTTGTCCAGGATTGCGGAAAAATCGTCGGTCAGAAGATCTTTGGGGATTCCGGCATCCCGATCCTTGCATAGATCCCTGACGAGAATGGCTTTGACGCGCACGTCCGCGCCCGCTCTTTTGGCGATGATTCCGGCGTTTTCTGTCAGTACCCGGAACGTTCCGCTGCCCACGTTCCCGCAGCCCAGCAGCGCAACGCCGATGGTTTTTTTGTTCATTCTTTACCTCCGTCATTTCAGAAGACGAAAAATCGTCCGATTTGTCTGGGCAACATTATACCATACAAGCTACAAAGCACGAAGAAAATGTAGTACAATACCACTATGGCATTACACATCGTGTTGGTGGAGCCGGAGATCCCGCCCAACACCGGAAATATTTCCAGAACATGCGCCGCGACCGGCACGGTGCTCCATTTGGTCAAACCCCTGGGGTTTTCCATCGATGACCGTCAGCTCAAACGGGCGGGACTGGACTACTGGCCCTTTGTGAAACTGATCCTTCACGAAAACCTGGAGTCGTTTTTGCGTGAATGGGGGACCCGGAGGCTGTTCCTGGCGACGACCAAAGGGATACAGTCCTACACGGATGTTTGTTATCGGGACGAAGACATGCTGGTCTTCGGAAAGGAGACCAAAGGGCTGCCCGCGGATCTCTTGCGGGACAGAATGGCGGATACCATTCGGATCCCCATGAGCGCAGATACCCGGCTGCGATCCATCAACTTGTCCAATTCCGTGGGGATCGTGCTGTACGAAGCGCTGCGGCAACTGGGGTTTCCGGAATTGAAATAACCCTGGGACGGTGCTATAATTCTGAATTACCGCCTTTACAAATTTCGGAGAAAGGAGGGGTACCGTGAAGATCGGCTACGAACTTGTACTGGAGCAAAGCCAAAAGCTTGTGATGACGCCGGAACTGATCCAGGCGATCAAGATCCTGCAGTTTACGGCGCAGGAATTGGAGTTGTATGTGGACGAGCAACTCATGGCCAATCCTGTGCTGGAATTGGAGGAGCAGAATCCCTCCGAGAAGGAAAGCGTTCAGGATCCGTCGATGGAAATCAACAATCCGGAGGACCGGCGTGAATGCGATGTGGCCAAGGACGAAGCATTCGATTGGGGCGAATACATCCGGGAACGCGGATACGACGATATCAGTTATCGCCAGTTTCAGAGCGAACCGGTATCCCAGGATTATTCTTATGAGCAGTATCTCAGCAAGGATATTTCCCTGAGCGAATACCTGATGACTCAGATGCAATTCCTCTGCCTGAACACCGAGTCCTGCCGGGTAGCCAGACTGATCATCGAGGCCTTGGATGAAAACGGCTATCTCACCCTGAGCATCGACGAAATCGCGAACGTGTCTTCCGTGGACCCGGAGCACATCGCCGAAGCGCTGCAGGCGGTCCAGAGTCTGGATCCTCCCGGGGTAGGCGCCAGGGATCTCAAGGAATGTCTGCATCTTCAACTGAAACGCGGCGGACAGGACAGCGCAGTGGCTTCGAACTTGGTGGAAAACCATTTGGAGGATATTGCCTGTAATCGGATCTCCGTCATTGCGAAAGCAAACGGTCTTTCCGCGGAAGAAGCCCAGGATCACTGTGACAGGATCCGCAATCTGGAACCGAAACCCGGTCGCCAGTTCGGCTCCTCCCAGGAAGTGCGCTACGTTTCCGCCGACGTGACCGTGGAAAAAGTGGGGGACGAGTACATCGTTGTGCTGAACGAAAAGACAATACCTCGTCTGTCCATCAGTTCCTATTACCGGAAAGTGTTGAACGAGGCGGATCCGGACAGCCAGATCACCGAATTTTTGAACAAGCGACTCAATGCGGCAGTCTGGCTGATCAAGAGCATCGAACAACGCAAGCGAACGATTTTTCACGTGGTCACAGCCGTCGTCAATCATCAGAGAGATTTTTTCGACCGGGGAGCCAAGCACCTGAGACCCATGACGCTGGCAGAGATCGCCGATGAGGCGGGTGTCCATGAATCCACGGTGAGCCGGGCCGTGAACGGGAAATATGTCCAGACGCCCAGAGGACTTTTTGAGTTAAAGTACTTTTTTACCGGAGGGGTCTGCGACAACCGGGGTACCGGCGTTGCTTCGGAGAGTGTCAAGGAGCTGCTGAAGGAAATGATCGCCGGAGAAGACCCCCACGCTCCTTTCAGCGACCAGGTCATCGTTCGGCGCCTGAAAGAAGTGCGGGGCATCGATCTGTCCCGCAGGACCGTGGCAAAATATCGGGACGAACTGCGGATCCCCGCTTCGTCCAAGCGGAAGCGATATTGATCGGAAGGAGAAATAAAATGAAGAAATCGATCATTCAAACGGAGGTTTCGGGGCGAAAGGTGCTGGTCCGCTGCGATTTGAACGTACCCATGGAAGCAGGGAAGATCAGCGATGACACCAGGATTATGGCTTCGCTGCCGACGATACGATATCTCCTGGAGCACGGCGCATCGGTGATCCTGATGTCTCATTTGGGCAGGCCCAAAGGTCTTCCGAAAGCAGAATTTACGCTGCGGCCTGTGGCCGAAAAGCTCGCCGAACTTCTCGGCCGGGACGTCGTCTTTGTTCCGTCTTCCGAAGTGGTGGATGACGAAGTCCGGGAGAAAGCAGCCGCATTGCAGCCGGGACGGGTGATGCTGCTGGAAAACCTCCGGTTCCGGGCGGAGGAAGAGGCCAACGATCCGGATTTTGCGAAAGCCCTGGCGGAACTGGGGAATCTGTTTGTAAACGACGCATTCGGCACCGCACATCGGGCCCATGCATCCACCGCGGGCATCACGGCATTCCTTCCTGCGGTCTGCGGGCTGCTGATCGAAAAGGAATTGAAATTCCTGGGCGATGCGCTGGAGACACCCGGACGGCCATTGGTCGCGATCCTGGGCGGCTCCAAAGTCGGCGACAAGATCGGTGTCATCGAGAGTCTGATCCGCAAGGCGGACAAGGTGATCATCGGCGGCGGAATGGCCTATACCTTTCTGAAAGCCAACGGAGGCAGAATCGGCAACTCGCTCGTGGAGGAAGACAAGCTGGCCCTGGCAAGAAGTCTTCAGAAAGAGGCCGAAAAGAACGGAGTGGAATTGCTGCTTCCCGTAGACAATAAAATCGGAGATGCCTTTGACGCCGGATGCGATACGCAGATCGCCGACGCCATGGGCATCCCGGACGGTTGGATGGGTATGGACATCGGTCCGAAGACCATCACGTTGTTTACCGAGGCGATCCGGGATGCGGCCACAGTGATCTGGAACGGACCCATGGGCGTCTTCGAGTTTCCCGCATTCGAAGAAGGGACCCGGGCGATTGCCCGGGCGATGGCCGAAAGCGGAGGGATCACGATCATCGGTGGCGGCGATTCGGCTGCAGCGGTCACACAATTCGGACTGGCGGACAGCATGAGCCACATCTCCACAGGTGGCGGTGCGTCCATGGAATTTCTGGAAGGAAAAACGCTTCCGGGTGTAGATGCATTGCTGGATGCATGAATTGAAGAGGAGAGCAACATGAGAACACCTTTTATCGCAGGAAACTGGAAAATGTACAAGACGACCGCCCAGGCGTTGGAGTTTGCCGGACGCTTTGCGGCCATGGACCGGCCCGCAGGCGTGAATGTCGCACTGGCTGCGCCGTTTACCCAGCTGGCGGCGCTGAAAAAGAAGCTGGAAGGCAGCGGGATCAAACTGGCTGCTCAGAATATGCACTACGAAGAGGAAGGCGCATTCACCGGAGAAATTTCCGCTGCGATGCTCCGAGAAATCGGAGTGGACTACTGTATCATCGGACATTCGGAACGGCGGCAGTACTTCGGAGAGACCGACGATACGGTCAATCAAAAAGTCAAGAAAGCGCTGGGTGCAGGCATACTGCCCATCTGCTGCGTCGGAGAATCTCTGGAGATCCGGGAAGCGGGAGAGGCGGCCGAATATGTAAGCAGTCAGGTCAGGGCGGCGCTGAAGGACGTGTCAGCCGGGGAGGCGGCGCAGATCACCATCGCTTACGAGCCGATTTGGGCCATCGGGACCGGCCGGACAGCCACGCCGGGGCAGGCCGGAGAAATGTGCGGTCTCATCCGGGAAACGCTGAAAGAGCTCTACGGAACCGATGTGTCGGAGAAGACGGTCATTCAATACGGCGGCAGTGTCAAACCTTCCAATGCATCCGAGCTGATGCACACCGAACACATCGACGGAGCCTTGGTGGGCGGCGCCAGTCTGGTGCCCGAAGATTTTATGGATATCGTACGTTTTTAAAGGAGGAACGATCATGTCTTATATCGAGGAAGTATATGCAAGAGAAGTGTTGGATTCCCGGGGGAATCCCACGGTGGAAGTGGAAGTCTGGCTGGAGGACGATATCATGGGGCGGGCCATCGTCCCTTCCGGTGCGTCCACAGGGGTCCATGAGGCGGTGGAGCTGCGGGACGGCGACAAGAATCGCTACGGCGGCAAGGGCGTGCAGCAGGCGGTGGAAAATGTGAACACCCTCATCGCTTCGGCTGTCATCGGGATGGACGCCATGGATCAGACCGGTCTGGACCGGGTGCTCATCGCGCTGGACGGAACCTCCAATAAGGGCAAGCTGGGCGCCAACGCCATTCTGGGTGTTTCCATGGCCACAGCCCGGGCCGCGGCCGAAAGCCTCGGGCTTCCCTTGTTCCAGTATTTGGGCGGCATCAACGCCAAGACGCTGCCCACGCCCATGATGAACATCCTCAACGGCGGAGAGCATGCCGATAACACCGTGGACATCCAGGAGTTCATGATCATGCCTGTGGGGGCGGCGAGCTTTCGCCGGGCCTTGCAGATGGGTGCGGAAGTGTTTCACAGCCTCAAGGCCGTGCTCAAGGGCAGAGGCTTGAGTACAGCCGTGGGGGACGAAGGCGGATTTGCGCCGAACCTGGCCACCAACGAAGAGGCGATCCGGGTGATCCTGGAAGCCGTCGAAAAGGCGGGCTATCGTCCGGGAGAAGATATTCAGATCGCACTGGATGTGGCCGCTTCGGGGATGTACGATGCCGCTTCGGAAAAGTACGATATGAAGGGAGAAGGCGTGGTCCGCAGCGCCCGGGAGATGATCCGGTATTATCAGATGCTGGTGGATAAATATCCCATCATTTCCATCGAAGACGGACTGGCCGAGGATGATTGGGACGGGTGGAAGCTCCTGACGGAAGCCTTGGGCGACCGGATCCAGCTGGTGGGGGACGATTTGTTCGTAACGAACACGGAACGCCTTGCCAGGGGGATCAAAGAGAAGATCTCCAATTCCATCCTGATCAAAGTGAATCAGATCGGCACGCTCACGGAGACCTTTGATGCGGTGGAAATGGCCAAGCGCGCCGGTTACACGGCCGTAATCTCCCACCGTTCGGGCGAGACGGAGGATTCCACCATTGCCGATATCGCAGTCGCACTCAACGCAGGACAGATCAAGACCGGATCCCTGTCCCGGACCGATCGGATCGCCAAATACAACCAGTTGCTTCGCCTGGAAGACAGCCTGGGTGATTCGGCCATCTATGCCGGCAGGAACGCATTCTATTGTCTGCGTCAGGGCGAATGATCATGGATCAGGCCAAGATCGGGCGACAATTGGATGGGCTGGTGATCTTTGGAAATTTGAGGCAGGATCCGTTGGTGCGCGGGCTTTCCGGGTGGCTGTGTGCATCAGAGGAGGTCGAACGTGAGGCAAGTGCTGCGGCAGTGGCTGCGGCACTGTATTCCGAAGGTGTCGATCTTACAAAGGCGATTTTGGACAGAATCCTGAAAGACGATAACTTCTATGTTCGAGAACGGGCGGCCGGCCGCCGCCCCGACTCGTTGATCCAAGCCCAACTGGAAGCCGAATTGGATGCCTTGTCCCGGGCGGCGGCTGCACGGCCTGATCCCGGGACGCTTCCTTCCTGGCGATCGGAGGCAACGGATTTCAATGCGTGCTACGAAGCCCGTATGGAGCGTGTGTCGGTGGAGGGATACGGACTGTTTGCTGCCTATCGGGCGTTCTCCATGTCGTCGGAAGGCCGGCTGGTGCCGGTCCTGCACCCGGATCCTCTGCGTCTTTCAGAACTGTACGGATACGAGGAAGAACGAGAAAAAGTGGTGCGCAACACAAAGGCACTGCTGACCGGGCTTCCGGCCAGCAATATTCTGTTGTACGGCGATGCGGGAACCGGGAAGTCCAGCACTGTCAAAGCTGTGGCCAACGAATACTTCGACCGGGGACTTCGGCTGATACAGATCGAAAAGAAATTGCTGCAGACGATTCCGCCTCTGCTGGATGAGCTGGCTGAAAATCCGTTGAAATTCATTTTGTTCATCGATGACTTGTCTTTTGCCTCCGACGACAGTCACTTTACGGCTCTTAAGACGGTCCTGGAGGGCAGCATCGCCGCCCGCTCCAGGAACGTGGTGGTCTACGCCACCAGCAATCGCCGCCATCTGATCAACGAGACCTTTGGGGATCGCCGGGGCGACGAGGTCCACCTGAACGACACGTTGGAAGAGATCGCCAGCCTGTCGGCCCGTTTCGGCATGGTCGTTACTTTCGGAAAACCCGGAAGAGATCTCTTTACAGCACTGGTCCTTCGCCTGGCGGAGCACAGCGGTTTGGATCTGCCCGAGGATGTATTGATCCGGGAGGCCGAAGCCTATGCGATCCGCAGCGGCGGAAGAACCCCCAGGGCAGCCCGGCAATTCGTGGAATGCAAGATTGTCATGGATTCCGAATAAATGTGCTTGACAAGTCCGGATCGACTCTATATAATTCGTATAATTTTATAAGCATTGCATTGAAGGGAAAGAGTAGCTTTTCAGGAGAGTTCAGAGAGTTGTCGTCGGGTGCGAGACAATACTTCTTCCGATGGTGAACGTCCTCCCCGAGCAGTTGGCCCAAGGACAGGATCTGTGTAAGCACAACCGGTTGCGCCCGTTATCGCGCAGGGGATTGAAAGATCCCGTCAGAGTGGTTTTTCCGGAGACGGAAAAGCAAGAAGAGTGGTACCGCAAGGGTTCGTCCGTTGTCTCTTCGTCCATCGGAGCATGGACGAAGGACAGCGGCTTTTTTACTTTGGAAGGAGGGACAGAACATGAAGATGACAGGTGCGGAGGTCATCGTGGAAGTGCTGATCGAGCAAGGGGTGACCGATCTTTTCGGATATCCGGGCGGCGCTACGCTGCACATTCACGATGCCCTGTACAACCGAAGGGACAGAATCACACATTATCTCCCTGCCGATGAGCGGGGCGCCGCCCACGCGGCGGACGGATATGCCCGGGCGACGGGCAAAGTCGGCGTTTGCCTGGCCACAAGCGGACCCGGCGCAACAAATCTGATCACGGGGATCGCCACTGCTTTTCTGGACAGCGTGCCCATGGTGGCGATTACCGCAAACGTAGGTACGGATCTGATCGGGAAAGACAGCTTCCAGGAAGTATATATCTCCGGGATCGCAGGACCCGTCGCAAAGCACACTTATGCGGTACGGGATATCGACCGTCTTTCCCAAACGATACGAACTGCTTTTGAAATTGCCAACACCGGGCGAAAAGGTCCTGTGCTGGTGGACATCCCCAAGGATCTTACCGCAGCGCTATGTGCGTTCGAACCCCGGCAGGTCCGGCATCAGGATCCGATCGAGGCGCCGGATCCCGCTCAGATCCGGAGCATCGCCGGCATGATCAACGAAAGCAAACGCCCGGTACTCTGTTTCGGCGGCGGCGTGGTGAGCAGCGGCGCTTCGAAAGAATTGAAACGATTCATCGAAAAAACAGGCATCCCGGCATGCCACACCATCATGGCCACCGGCGTCATCGCATTCGGGGACGAGATGGATCTGGGCATGACCGGCATGCACGGCAGCCTGGCGGCAAATACGGCGATCGCCCAGGCAGATCTGCTCATCGCGGCAGGAACTCGTCTGTCCGACCGGGTCGCCCAGGGACGAAAGACCTTTGCCCCCAAAGCGCAGATTATCCAGTTCGATATCGATCCCAGCGAGATCGGCAAGAGCGTGGACTCCGGGGGATCGCTCATCGGAGACCTGCGCAGCATCCTTCAGGTGCTGATGCCGCTTGTGGATCGCAGGGATCGAAGCGAATGGATGGAAGAGATCCGTCGATGGAAGGAAAAAGATTATTTCCCCGACGACACGGGAGATAAATTGATGCCCCATCAGATCATGGAGATCATCGGCGAACTGGCCGGCCCCGAATCCATCATCACCACGGATGTGGGCCAGCATCAGATCTGGGCGGCGCAATACTGTAAAACCACCCGCCCCAGAGGGTTTATGACCAGCGGCGGACTGGGAACCATGGGCTTCGGATACGGGGCGGCCGTAGGCGCGCAAGTCGCCTTTCCCTCGGCACCGGTGATCCATATCACAGGCGACGGGTCGCTGCACATGAATATGTGCGAGGCGGCCACCGCCGTCTCCTACGGCCTGCCCGTTATCACCATTATTATGGATAATGCGGTGCTGGGCATGGTGCGTCAGCTTCAATGGGCCTATCATCAAGAGCGCTACATGGCGACGGAACCCTATCGAAAGACCGACTACGAGACGGTGGGCAAAGGGTTCGGTGTTCAGACATACCGGGCCGACACGGCAGAAGCCTTCCGGGAAGCCTTTTCCGGTGCGCTGAAAAACACAGGCCCTTCCTGGATCGTATGCCCCATAGACAAAAAGGAAAAAGTGCTGCCTATGATGCCTGCGGGCAAAGGAGTGGAGGATATTATTTTGACACAGGAGGAAGGAGGACTATAATGATGGGTAAGACGATCATCGCACTCATGGTGGAAAACAACGCAGGCGTGTTGTCCCGAGTGGCCATGCTGTTCGGGCGCCGGGGATTCAACATCGACTCTCTGACCGTATCTGCCACTGAAAATCCGGATATTTCACGCATCACCATCACCACGACCGGTGATGAGAACGTGATCAAGCAAATCATTCTGCAGACGAAAAAGTTGGTGGAGGTTCTCGCTGTACGGGTCGAAGACCCGCTGGTCGCCATTCAACGAGAACTTCTGTTGCTCAAACTGCGCACCTGCGAAAACGATTTGACAGGCATCTCGGCCATCTGCAGCATTTACGAAGCACAGATCGTGGATTTGTCCGAAAACAGCCTTATCATCGAACTCACCGGAAAGCCGGGGAAAATCGACGCGTTTCTCGCGGTGCTGAGAAAATATGAGATCATCGAACAATGCCGGACCGGCGTCACCACCATCGAAAGAGGAGAGGACGCGTTTACGTACCAAAACACAGAAAGCCATCGCTCATAGGAAAAAAGGAGATTCCAATGATCAACAAGTACTACGACAAAGACTGCAATCTTGGATTGCTTGACGGTAAAACCATCGCGATCATGGGCTTTGGCTCCCAGGGACATGCCCATGCCCAAAACCTGAAGGAAAGCGGCGCGAACGTGATCGTGGGACTGCGCAGCAATTCCGCCGGCGTTCCGGCAGCGCAGGCAGCGGGACTGCCCGTCATGACGGTTGCCGAAGCGGCGAAAAAGGCAGACATCATCATGATGCTCGTGCCCGACGAAAAAGCGCCTGCCGTATACAAAGAAGAAGTGGAACCCTATTTGGAAGAGGGCAATATGCTCATGTTTGCCCACGGGTTCAATATCCACTTCAACCAGGTACTTCCGCCGACCAACGTGGATGTGACCATGGTGGCGCCCAAAGGACCGGGTCATACCGTGCGGAGCCAGTACACGGAAGGGAAAGGCGTCCCCAGCCTCATCGCCGTGCATCAGGATTTCACCGGCAAGGCAAAAGACTATGCACTGGCCTATGCGGCCGGGATCGGAGCGGGACGTGCCGGCATTCTGGAAACTTCGTACAAAGAGGAGACGGAAACCGATCTCTTCGGTGAACAGGCCGTGTTGTGCGGGGGCGTCACCGAACTCATGAAAGCCGGTTTCGACACACTGGTGGAGGCGGGATACGAGCCTGAGATGGCCTATTTCGAATGCATCCATGAGATGAAACTCATCGTGGACCTGATCAACAGCGGCGGATTCGCCATGATGCGCTACTCCATCTCAAACACGGCGGAGTACGGCGATTACCGTACCGGCACCCGCCTGATCACGCAGGAGACCCGGAAGGAAATGAAGAAGATCCTGGGCGAGATCCAGGACGGCACGTTCGCCACGGAATTCATTCAGGAATTCGGTGCCGGCAATCAGGCGAAGTTCCTGGCCAGCAGAAGAGTGCAGGCCGAGCACCCGCTGGAAGCTGTAGGGAAAAAGCTGAGAGACATGATGAGCTGGCTCAGGAAATAGAACAGAGAAGGAGATACCATGAGAAGTGACAATGCGAAAGCCGGTGTGGAGCGGGCGCCGAACAGATCCCTGATGTATGCCCTGGGATTGACGCGGGAAGAGATGGACCGGCCGCTGATCGGGATCGTCAATTCCTACAACGAAGTGGTGCCCGGCCACATGAACCTGGACAAGATCACCGAAGCTGTCCGAGCCGGAGTCCTCATGGCCGGCGGTACGCCGCTGGTCTTCCCCGCCATCGCTGTCTGCGACGGGATCGCCATGGGGCATGTGGGGATGAAGTACTCCCTGGTGACCCGGGAACTGATCGCCGATTCCACAGAAGCCATGGCCATGGCCCATCAGTTCGACGGTCTGGTGATGATCCCAAACTGCGATAAAAATGTCCCGGGATTGCTCATGGCCGCCGGCCGAATCAATATTCCCACGATTTTCTGTTCCGGCGGGCCCATGATGGCCGGCCGCATGGACGACGGTTCCCGCACTTGTCTTTCTCATATGTTTGAAGCGGTCGGTGCGTACAAAGCCGGGAAGCTGGATGAAGCCGGGCTGGCCGAATACGAAGAAAGCGCCTGTCCGACTTGTGGGTCCTGCTCCGGCATGTACACCGCAAATTCCATGAACTGCCTTACCGAAGCATTGGGCATGGGCCTGGCGGGCAACGGGACGTTGCCGGGGGTCTATTCGGCCCGGCTGCGCCTGGCCAAAAGGGCCGGCATGCAGATCATGGATCTGGTCAAAAAAGATATTCGCCCTCTGGACATCATGACGGCGGCGGCGTTCCACAACGCAGAGACGGTGGATATGGCCTTGGGCTGCTCCACGAACTCCATGCTCCATTTGCCGGCCATCGCCCACGAATGCGGCATTGAACTCTCCCTGGACATGGCCAACGAAATTTCGGCGAAAACCCCCAACTTGTGCCACCTGGCACCGGCCGGTCCGGTCTACATGGAAGATCTGCACCGGGCGGGGGGTGTCCATGCCGTCATGAAAGAACTCACGAGAAAAAATCTTCTGGATACTTCTCTGAGGACCTGTACCGGCAAAACCCTGGAAGAAAATCTGGAAGGCGTCCGGAATCTTGATCCGGAAGTGATCCGCCCGGTGGAGAATCCCTTTTCTCCCTACGGAGGCATCGCCGTGCTCAAAGGCACGCTTGCCCCCATGGGTTGTGTGGTCAAGCAATCCGCAGTGGATCCGGCCATGATGGTTCATCAGGGGCCTGCCCGGGTGTTCGACTGCGAAGAAGACGCCATCGCAGCGATCTATGATCGGAAGATCCGCTCCGGAGACGTAATCGTTATTCGGTATGAAGGACCGAAAGGCGGTCCGGGTATGCGCGAAATGCTCAACCCCACTTCCGCTATCGCCGGCATGGGTCTGGACAAAGAAGTGGCCCTGATCACCGACGGGCGGTTTTCCGGAGCGACCCGGGGCGCATCCATCGGACACGTATGTCCCGAAGCCGCACAGGGCGGGCCCATCGGTCTGGTCTGTGATGGAGACAGGATCTCCATCGATATTCCCTCCTGCAGGATCGATCTTCTCGTCGATGACAAAACGCTGGAGGAGCGACGTTCGCGCTGGATCTGCCCGGAACCTTCCCTCAAGACCGGATATATCGCACGCTATGCCAAGCTGGTCACCGATGCGTCAAAGGGGGCTGTACTGGAATAAAATAGAGTAAAAGTGTGTTGCTATCACTATTTGCCTGTGCTAAAATATAATAGTTATTTTAGCAAGGAGGTACAGGAATGAAAACATTTCTGATGATTTTGCTGGGCATCGCTTGCCTGGTACTGATCGCCAGCATTCTCTTCCAATCCGGAAACAGCGCAGGACTGTCCGGTTCGATCGGAGGCGGTGCGGAGCAATTGTTCGGAAAGAAAAAAAGCAAGGGCTACGAAGCAATTTTAAGTAAAATCACCGTGGCGGGTGCAGTTGTATTTATTGTCTGCACGCTGTTTTTGGTGACGCTGGAATAGCCTCGTCAGACCACTTGTCGACGATCAGACAATAAACGTCCATACGTTTGAGAAGATGGAAGAGGTCTGCCGGAATGCAGCACCTCTTTACCTTTTGTGATATTGTTGTTCCTACTGTCTATCGAATCAAAGGAGGATGCGGATCAATGAACGACATGCTTTTATACGTGGCGCCTGCAGTAGGGGTCTTCGCCTTGCTTGTGGCGTATTTTCTGGCCAAATGGGTTGGCGCAGTAGACCCGGGAACCGACAGGATGAAGGAGATTGCCGGGTTTATCCACGAAGGAGCCATGGCTTTTTTGAAGAGAGAGTACAAGACAATGGTTTTGGTGGTCATCGTCCTGACTGTCGTTCTGGCAATTTTCATCGATCCCATCACAGCTGTACTATACGTTATCGGCGCCGGATTTTCCGTGCTGGCCGGATTCTTCGGCATGCAGGTTGCAACGAAGGGGAATGTACGTACTGCGAACGCCGCCAGAGAGGGCGGCATGAACAAAGCGCTGAAAGTGGCCTTCCGCAGCGGTGCGGTCATGGGCCTGTGTGTGGTGGGTCTCGGCCTGCTGGGCATCGGTGCGGCGTTTGCGGTCATGGGCGTAGCCACCTCCGCCCAGTGCATTACCGGGTTCGGACTGGGGGCGTCCTCCATGGCTCTTTTCGGAAGGGTCGGCGGCGGTATCTATACGAAAGCGGCCGATGTGGGCGCCGATTTGGTCGGGAAAGTCGAAGCAGGCATTCCGGAAGACGATCCCAGAAATCCCGCGGTCATTGCGGATAACGTAGGTGACAATGTGGGTGACGTGGCCGGCATGGGTTCCGATCTGTTTGAATCCTATGTGGGGTCCATCATTTCCGCCATTACCCTGGCGGTGGTCATCCCCACGATTCACCCTCTTTTCGGACAGCCCTTTGCTTTGGATCCGCTCACCGGCTCTGTCTTTCCGCTGATCCTTGCGGCGGTGGGCATTCTGGCTTCTGTGGTCGGGATCATGTTCGTCAAAGGAGATGAAAATGCCAATCCTGCCAAGGCGCTCAACATGGGGACGTATCTTTCGGCCGTCCTGGTGATCGGCGTTTCGCTGCTGCTGAGCAACTCTTTCTTCGGGAACTTCAACGCGGCGATCGCGATCATTGCCGGACTCATCGTGGGCACGGCCATCGGAAAGATCACCGAGATCTACA
>JAAYDG010000041.1 GCA_012729355.1 Clostridiales bacterium | reverse complement strand
GAGGAACGATTTCGTCGTTTTCGGCGCTGTTGGATTTTTCCGAACTTTCCTCCGCCTCGAACAAACGCTGGTGCAGATAGGGAGGCAAATGCTCCGGGCCCAGGATTTCGTCTTCTCCGGCAAACTCTACCGCAAGCTCGATCACGTTTTTCAATTCCCGCACATTGCCTTCCCAGCGATACGACTGCAGGGCTTCCCGAAGCGGTCCCGTGATCCCCCGAATATGCTTTCCGTAGAGATCCTGGAAATGCTTGATATAGTATTCGATGAACAAATCGATGTCTTCTTTTCGTTTTCGCAAAGGCTGGATCCGGATAATGCTGCTGGAAAACCGGTAAAACAAATCCTTTCGGAGGATATTCCGTGTTATGGCTTCTTCGGGCTCCACGTTCATCGATGCGATGATCTTGACGTTTACCGTCTTGTCCCGGTTATCGCCCAGGGAGCGGAACGTCCCGTCCTGGGTGACCCGCAAAAGCTTGGCCTGGACTTGATACGGAATGGCATTCAGCTCGTCTAAAAAGAGGATCCCGCCGTCGGCTTCTTCGAACAGTCCCCTTCTGTTTTCCGCTCCGGTATAAATGCCCCGCTTGGTGCCGAACAGGATGGATTCCATCAAATTATCGGGCACGGTGGCGCAATTCAACACCACCACTTTGCTCCGCGGCACGCCGCTCTGGGTGATCATCGCCTGGGCAAAGAGTTCCTTGCCGGTTCCGGTTTCTCCGTAAATAAGCGTGGGATTGGGCAGTTTGGCCAGCGTTTTCGCCATTGCAATGTTCTTTCGCATTTCGGGATTTCGGGTCTGAATGAGACTGAACGTAATATAACCGGACTCCCGCTGCAGCGTCTCGAGAAACTCGTTGAAGATCACATCGCTTTCTTCGCTGTCCACATTTTCCAGGGGTTCCACGTCTTTTGCCAGTTCCACCACGCCGACGATCTTTCCCCGTCTCCGGATCGGAAGCGTCACATTGTGTGAAATGAATTCATGCCCGAGATAATCGTGATATCGTTGATTTTTCTGTACGACGATCTCGCCGGTGGTCATGCAGCGATAGATCGAACTGTTCTCACGGGTCACGTCCGTATAGACGTCAAAAAAATTCTTATTGAGAATATCCTTTGCGGCATACTCCGTCTGGATATTGGTACGGGAATCGTAGCGGGAATTGAATATGATGTTGAATTTACTGTCAACGATCAGGATGTAGTCCAGGCTGTTGAACAAAAAACTTCCGATGGATAACAACGTTCACACCTCCCAGTCGTTAGCGGAACATGTATTCGATCTTCTCAAGATCTTCCTGCGGCAGAGGATCCAGGCCTTGCTCTCTTCGGTAAAGCTGCTGGCTGAGCAACGCAAACCCTGCTTTGTTGACTTTATAGCGGGACAGGAAAAATGCGCAGGACAGCATGCCGACAGCCGGGAACAGGATAAAGATCCGCTCCAGCATCGCCAGCGCCCCCGCAGACTGCGCAGCGAGAGTACCGTCGAATCCCGAAAAATCCAGCAGTCCCGTCACCAACCGCAGCGTCAGCGAGATCGCCGCAACGGACAGCAGCGACTGCAGCGCCATCAGGTTTCCCTCCCGGCGTTTACCGAATCGATATTCATCCAGATCCGTCACATCGTAAAAGTTGGTATTGCACAGTTGCCAGAAGGCAGCCTGAGCATACACGCAAGCCAGCACATACACGTACATCTCCATTTTCGAATCGATGCCGCGAAGCACAAAAAAGAGCGCCAGAATGCCGGTTCCGGCCGTGGATACCACCAGCAGCTCTTTCTTTCCGTATCTCAGGGCGCCCTTGGCGATCACCACGATAAAGCCCATCTTGATCAGGTTCGTGATGATGTACAGCGGAGAGATAAATGTGGCGGAGATGCCCATTCTGTACACGACGTAAAACACCATGCAGGCTGTATAGGTCGTATAGGAAAAGCTGATGGCGATCTTCGCATAGATGAGAAGCCGATACGGCCGCAGATGCAGCAGTTCGGAATAATCTTTGAGCGTGGAAAGCAATCCTTGCTTTTCCGGCGGTGTCGTGACGATCCGCTCCCTTCCCCGGGTACTGTTCCAGCAGATCATGATTCCCGCAAAAACCAGCGAACTGAGGGCTGCGACAAACGTAAACCAGGCGCTGCTTTCCGACAATCCGCTCTGCACGAGAAATGCGATCACCGCCAGCGGCGCCGCCGAGCCGATCAGATCACCGGACACGCTGAATATCCGAGACGTGCTGATCATGCGGATCCGATCCTCATAGTCGGTGGCCACATCGGCGCCGAGTGCAAGAAAGGACACAAAAAAAACCGCGAAAGACATCCAGTAGAGGAACCCAAAGGTGATATAGTACGCCGTCTGCGCAGCGGGGTCTGCCTGGAAGTTGTAATAACAAGCCATGAAACTGATGGGCATGGCAAAAGCGCCAAACAGGATCAACGGTCTTCTCCGCCCGAACCGGCCCCTCAGATTGTCGGAAAACCGGCCTACGAGGATGCTGAACACCGCATCGGCCATGATGGTGGTGGAGATGATCGTGCCGGCCCTTCCGGCGTCCATTCCCACGATACTGGTGAGAAACAGCAGCTGATAGGTGCTGAGAAAGTTGTAATAACAGGCGTCGGGGAAATAACCGACGCCGTATCCGATGTGCCTTTTAAACCGTTCTGTCCGTGTTTCCTGCATTACAGCGGGCCCGCTTTCGCGGACCGACCTCCGTTTTCTCCGGCATCAAGCCTTTTTCACGATAAAAAACAATCCTGCCAGTATCATGCCGGCACCCACGACGGCGCGGCCGTCCACCCAGGGGAAGAACACTTTCACAAGGATGAGTCCGCCCACGACCACAAGGGCCAATCCCAGCGTCGTTCCGGATCCCCGGTTCTTCGGCGGCGCCGGCTGTTCCGGAGTTCCGTTCCCGGGAGCGGACGTCGACCGGACTTCCGGCAGCGTTTCCGGGGATCTCTCCGAGGATATCGTCTCCGAAGCCCGATTTTCGTAAGGCGTGCCGTCAGCGGCCACGTAGCTCGCAGGTTGTTGCGGATCTTCGTTTTCGACAGAGGGTTCGGCCACCGGTTGAACGGTCTGCCGCACTCCGGCCGACACCGGCGCAGAGGGTATCAACAGTGCCGCGACGAGGTAAAACAGAAGTCCTGCGCCATACACCAATGTAAAAAGCACGAACAACAGCCGTACCACCAGGGAGTCCACGTTAAAGTATTCGGCGATGCCCCCGCAAACGCCGAAGAGCGCCTTGTCTTGCTGTGACTTGTACAATTTCCCTTTTGTTTCCATCAAATCCATTCCTTTCTCTAATCCTGATCTTCAGCGGCACCCCTGAATCATTGGCCGAAGAGCTCTTCGGGCGTCTGCCCGTAATCCACAAAACTGATGTTCAAATCCACCGGGCCGGTTATGCCGTCCACGCGGCCGTTATTGGTGTACTGCCACATCTGGTAGGCATACGGGAAGAAGGGCCTGTTAAAGTATTGTGCAAACCATTTGTCGTATTCCGTCAGCCGAGTCAGATCCAATTCCTGCATGTACCAACGAATGTTGCAGTAGAGCATGGGCGTGTAGCCGGCTTCGCGCACTGTTTCGCAAAAAGCCACCGTAAAATCTGTCCGCTCTTCCCGGGTGAGTCCCACTGTCCTGGCAAGGGAGGATGCGGGATCTTCCAGGTCGAGCACGACCGGCCAGGTGATGTCGTAGCCTCTGATGTTCTCCAGAACGAACTCCGCTTCTTCGATGGCTTCTTCCACGGTGACAGCCTGCGTCACGAAGTAAACCCCCACAGCAACACCCCGGTCCAGTGCGCCCTGCACGTTTTCTTCGAACAGTTCATCCACGATGAGTCCGCCCTTGTCGTAGCCCCTGTAGCCCAAACGGATGATGGCGTATTCCACACCGTCTGCAGCGACTTTCTCCCAGTCGACAGTCTTCTGGTAGCGGGAAATATCGATCCCCTTGATGGATATCGTCTCCCCGTTTTTGACGTATTCCACTTCCCGGTGCGCCGCGCCCACTTCCGTCAAATTGTCCCAGTCGTAATCGGATGCAGGCAGTGCGGGATCCACCGGCTCAAAAACAAAATTGCCGTCCCGGTCTTTATAGACCACTGTGTCATTGAAAAAGCGCTGGACAAACTCCCATACGGTATTGCTTTCCGTGGCATATCGATACAGTTCTTCCCGGGTGACCGTCAAACTGTCGGCAGGTTCCTCGCCGGCGGGAGGCTTGGCATGGGCGGGATCTTCCGCTTCCGGGATCGTACAGCCCGAAAGCATGCTCATGCATACAATGCCTATTGTGACGATGATCCGTGTTCTGTGTTTTCTTCCGTTCATCCGGCTCCTCCAAGATAGTCGGCAATCGCTTCGATGATCAATTTCCCTGCCACCGAACCGCCGTCCAGCAAACCGATGCCTTTTTCTCCGTAGTATACCGCCCGCCCATGGACGGGCTTCATCTGCCGCGTGGCTTCCGAGCCTTCTGCCGCGGCCCTGGCAGCAAGCGCATAGGCTTCCGCAGCAGGTCTGTCTTCATTCTCTTTCAGTATCCGGACTGCCGGGCACAGCGCATCCAGAATGGTCTTTTCTCCGGGCTTGGATCCGGCCTTTTCCATGAGGAGACAAAGCCCTTTATCCATCGCTTCGTTCATTTCCGAAAAGTCCGCGTATTCTTTTCCTTTGAGGTGACGCGCCATCCCCATCATGCCCAGAGACAGGATCGTTCCCAGGGACGAAGGAGCAGCTTCGTTGAAAGCGGAGCTGCTCTTCATGAACAGCTTTCCAAGGTCCGCTTCTTCTGCCTGTGCCACATACCGGCTGACAGCTCGAAAACCGCCGGACATGGAAATCCCCAGATCGCCGTCGCCGTTCTGTTGATCCAGCTCGATCAAATAATCTTTATTCTCATCCATCACCCTGCTGACCGCATGGAATATACCCGCTAGTTTTTCCCGATCCATCTGTTCTCTCCTACTTGTTGGCGTTCGTGTAAAAAGGGGTTGCGGCCGGATGGCGAAGCAGTTCTTTGAACTCTTGATCCAACTTGAATATCGTGACGGACAGACCGGCCATCTCCATGGAAGTGGCAAATTCTCCCACATGCGGCATAAAGACCGAAACGTTCTTCTCTTCCAGCATTTGATGGACTTTGCGATAGACGATCAGCAGTTCCTCCATGGGCGTTGCGCCCAGGCCGTTCACCATGACAGACACTTCCTCTCCGGAAACCAAGGGCATATCCCGATCGATCGTTTCCAGGATCAACTGTGCAGTCTCGTCCGCAGACTTCAACTTTTCCACCTGTATGCCGGGCTCTCCGTGGATCCCCATGCCGATTTCCATTTCATCGGGTTCGATTTGGAATGTGGGTTTTCCGACTTCGGGAACGATGCAGGGAGACAGTGCGATCCCCATGGTCCGGATCCGGTCCAGGGCTCTTTGTGTGATGTCGGCCACCTGGTTCAGGGATTTGCCCATGGCTGCCGCCGCACCGGCTATTTTAAATGCGTAGACCATGCCTGCAACCCCTCTTCGCCTGCCTTCTTCCCCTTTCGGAGAGGAAGCTACATCATCGGCAACCAACACTGTTCTCGTGGCGATGTCATCGAAGTCCGCCGCTTCACAGGCCATATCGAAATTGAGCCGGTCTCCGCCGTAATTCCCGTAGAGGCACAGCACGCCGTTTCCCCGGTCGCAAGCCCGAATCATTTCTTCCATTTTCTGCGCCGAAGGAGAAGCAAACACGTTTCCCACTGCGCAGCCATCCAGCATTCCGGATCCCACATACCCCAGGAACACCGGCAGATGACCGCTTCCCCCTGCCGTTACGATCCCGACTTTCCCCTCGCAGACCGGTGCTTTCGAAATCAGGATCCTCCGGTCGTCGTTCAGAAATCCGACTTGTTCCCCATAGGCAAGAACGATTCCTTCCATGGTTTCGTCGACGAAATTTTCCGGTCGATTCATGATTTTCTTCATCTGTCTGCTCCTTTCAAACATTTCGAAAACGACAAGTTTCTGTCACTCAAATTGTACCACAGGGCCTTCGTTAAAACAACTGTCCCCCCTCCGACTTCATGAAAATGTGAGACCCATGGGGGACAAGGCCGTTTATTTCCTGTACAATGTAGGAAAGCGACTCGGATCCCAGTGCATTTTCATGGAATCACCACAGACCAAACAGGAGGAATCCAACATGACAAACGAAACGATTCAAACATTGCTGACCCGCAGAAGCGTGCGATCTTTCCGGAAAGACCCCGTCCCCGGCCCGGTATTGGATGCGATCCTGGAAGTCGGCACCTACGCCCCCTGCAGCATGGGCGCGCAAGCCACTTGCCTCGTGGCCGTTACGCACGGCGAAACGCTGCAAAAACTTTCAAAAATGAACGCACGTGTCCTGGGCAAGGACGACGATCCCTTTTACGGAGCACCGGCGGCGATCATCGTTTTTTCGGATCGGGACCGCGCCCCCTGCCGGGAGGACGGCGCGCTGGTCATGGGCAATCTGATGAACGCCGCCCATGCGCTGGGCCTGGCTTCCTGCTGGATCCATCGAGCGAGGGAAGTGTTCGATTCTCCCGAAGGAAGAGCGATGGCAAAAGACTGGGGCGTTCCGGACAACTATGTTGGCGTCGGACACTGCATTCTGGGCTATGCACAGGGAGAATATCCGAACCCCAAACCCAGAAAAGACGGTTTCATCTTTTCTGTCAAATAGCCCTTACTCTGCTCTCACCACAACGAACCGATCGTAGCCGGCGACCACGCGATAGTATCCGGCCAGCTGCCGGTCCAGTTCTTCCACACCGGTATCCAGCCGCAATGTCTGGCCTCCCAGGGAGGCCAGCTTTTTTTGTGTCGCCGCAACGATGATGTTCTCTTTTCCGATTGTTTTGAGCACATCCGGCGTCAGCTGCTGATTCCCTCTGCCAAGGAGAAATCCCTGTCCGCCGGTAACGGTAAGGATCAGCTTGAGCGGCCATCCTTCCGACAGTTCCAGGATTCGTGATCCGTACACATCGGCTTCCACCAGCTTTTTGTTGCAGATCAGATCCACGCCGATGAGCGTATAGGGCAGCTCCAGGCGCTCCATGATCCGCCGGGTCGTAGTGCCGGCCCCGATCAGGTAGCAGGTGTCCGGCTCCATGTCTCGGATGATCATCCCGGCGATTGCATGGGCTGCCGCAGCCTCCGAAAGCGGGCTGGGCGCTTTTCGTCCCTGCATGAACCGCTTTTCTTCGGGGGCCGTCAGATAACCGCGCAGCCGCACATCCACTCGTCCCTGCCGATACAACGCTTCGTCGATGTCCAGCACCTCGGCCTCCCGGACGGCAGTCCGAGCGCCGGTGAGATACAAGCCGGCCAGTTCGCCCGCGGCTTTGGGTGTGGCGGCATAGACCGGTGAATAGATCTTGACGCCGGCCGGGATGCCCAACACCGTCTGTTTCTCGCCGATGGCCTCGTAAATGTCGGCTGCCGTCCCGTCGCCGCCGGCAAACAATAGGATGCGCACGCCTTCTTCGGTCAGCTTTTTTGCCAACGCCCGGGTATCCGCTGCGCCGGAGCGTTCGGAGGCTTCGTGCAGGATCCGGGTCTTGAATCCCAGGGATTCCGCGCAGCTGCCGCCCAGCTGATCCGCGCCGGTGCAGATCAGCAGGGTCTCCCGTAGCGGCAGAAGTTCCCGGAGCGCCGCTGCGGCCCGGGCGTTCGAAAGAGGCTCCGCGCCGCGGCGCAGAGCCTCCTCAACCATTCCGTCCGTACCCTTGAGGCCTACGCTCCCGCCCAGACCCGCAATGGGATTTACGATCAGTCCGATTTTAGTCATTGTACTTCCTGTTGTAAATCTTCCAGGTTATGGCCCAGCCTTCCGGATCGTCCATCCAGCGTTCGTCCACCTGATGGATCGTACTGCGGTGGGGCGCTGTCTT
>JAAYDG010000202.1 GCA_012729355.1 Clostridiales bacterium | reverse complement strand
CCGTGGTGTCACAAAAGACATTTTGAGCAAGTCGGCAGTCTTCAATCAGCTCATCGCGGTTATGCATTAGTTGATTGAATGCGGCTAAAAACCTTTCTTTAATCACTCCTTCGGTGATATGTGGCGTCTGGCATCCCTTTCCGGGGTTTCCGAGCCGTTTGTATTTATCATTACACTGCCAGATCTCTTTGCGGTAGGTCTTATCGCCCTTATAACTGCCCCAGACCTTCTTACCGAAGCGGCCGCCACAATCCGCACAGATAAGTCGGGATGCAAATATACTCGTGCTGCTAATGGGTCTACCGAGGTTCTTGCGTCGCTCTATTTCAAGCTGAACGGCATCGAACTCATCAGGTTCTATAATGGCGGGATGGCTGTTTTCCACATAATACTGCTGAACCTGTCCTTCGTTCTTGACCATTTTCTTCGTGAGGAAGTCTGCACAGCAAGTCTTTTGCAGTAGGGCATGCCCTTTATATTTCTCGTTGGTCAGGATTGACCGCACCACCGCCGTTTGCCACGTTTCCTTGCCCGCCGGTGACGGAATGCTCTGCCGTTCAAGATGCTTAGCGATTGCCGAGAAGGTCTTACCCTCCATAAAGAGCCTAAAGATAAGCCGTACAATTTTTTCTTCGGTAAGGACTATTTGCGGCAAACCGTCCTCACCTTTCTCGTAGCCGAGGAATTGTTTATACGGAAGGCTGACCTTGCCATCCGCCATTCGCTTGCGCTGACCCCAAGTCACATTCTCCGAAATGGAGCGGCTTTCTTCCTGCGCCAAGCAGCTCCGTAAATGGATATACTTTTTGTGGCCTACCAGGGTGCGTATGCTTTGCCGCCCGACGAGCAATCTCAGCCTGTACCGCATTGAAGGTCTCCAGCGGGATAATTGCTTCGTGAGTATTCTCGGCGTGGTACTGCGGCAGCTCCCCGTTATTGATGAGCGTCCGCTTGGTAAGATAATCCTCTCGGAACGTGGTCTGAAGCAGATGATTGCCAGTGTAGGCATAATTGCGTAACACCGTCATCACGCTACTTTTGCACCACGGATTGCCGTAGCGCGTTTTGATATGATTTGCATTTAATCTCGTACATATCGCCTGCCGAATCGGCCAAAGCGGAGGGATTATTATTTCGGAAAACAACATTCAAGATAGATGGATTTCCTTACAGGAGGTTTGCGATTACCTCGGCGTAAAACGACACACGATCATGGCTGGATCGACCAGCGAAATATACCTGCATCAAAGGTCGGCAAGCTGTAGCTATTCAAAACTGCCGAAATTGACGAAGGGGTCAGGAGCGACGGAGTCTCCGATGAACAGGGGGTGCCGAAATGAAAAGCATCAGAAATTATGGATTGCTGTCCGTGGTCGCTTTTTCATTCCTCTTTGCCTATCTTCTCTCTTTCGTATTTGAAGGACAGGTGCTTTACAGCACGATAGACGCCTTTGGCGCACCGTCAAATACATGTATACTCGTAGCCATTCTAGCCCACTTTGCGGGGCTGTTCTCCTGCGGCCTCTTTATCAAAACGCCGATTAGGGCAAAATTCGCTATGATAATCGGGATGGCGATCTGCCTGATTGCGACAGCGCCGTTCTTATTCTCGCCCTCCGCGCTTTGGTTTGTGGGACTTGTGGCGGCAGGTTATGCCGGCGGCTGTGCGGTGGCGGCATGGGGCTATCTCATTAAAAGTTTTACGCCGAAGGATGAGAGAATCAAATCCTGCGCCGATGTGCTGATTTTCTCCAACATCGTAATGATTGCCATTAACGTAATCGCCATCAATCTATCGCACGTCATTGGGCTGCTTCTCTTTATGCTCTGCCTTATCCTCGGCGGGGCGCTTACCGCGATGCTCCCTGCCGGGGCTGATGCGGAGGCGACAGTGGCAACAGCGCCGGAAACAGAACGTAAATCACGCAGCGATATAAGAAAGCCTATGCTGGTACTGTTCCTATTTGTCGCTGTCATTACTGTAACTTCGGGGCTGATGTATCAGGTCATCAACCCAGCGTTTGCGCATTTGACTGGCCTTGTAATCTGGTACTAGGCCGTTCCGTATATTGTTGCCCTTATCTTTATGCGAAACCTCTCACCCAAGCGCAGAGTGCAGCGTTCCCTGTTCCTCTACATCGGTATGGGTATGATAATCGCTGCCTTTATTACCTTTATGCTACTGGGCCGAGGAACTGTGGATTATCTGGTAGTCGATACGCTGATGCTGGGGGCTTGCGGTATCTTTGACCTGTTCTGGTGGAGCATCTTAAGCGAAACGCTGGATTACTCACGAAACCCCGCCAGAATGTTCGGCGTCGGTCTTTCCGCAAATGTGCTTGGCGTACTCTGTGGCGATGTGTTGGGAGTCGTTATCACCTCTATCCGGCTTCCCGGCGCAGAAGTGGCGGTGATTGCGCTGACGGTGGTATGCGTTACCCTCGTAATCCTGCCGCCACTCAGCAGGCAGCTTACTATGTTGATCAAAAACCATGCGTACATTTCTGCTTATGCCGACATGAGCGAGAAACAACAATCGACAGTCATTTGCCAAGTGAAATTGATAGACCCCTTGACTGAAAGAGAAAGCGAAGTGCTTACGCTCATCCTTGCCGGTAATCCAATAAGGAAATTGCCGCTGCCATGTCTATCGGTGAAAGCACAGTCAAGTTCCATGTGAGTAATATCTTCTCCAAGTACGACGTAGGCAGCCGAGCGGAGCTTATCAGCACCCTATTAAAGAATCAGGCCAAAGCATAGCAAAAATCACTGAAATACTGCGTTTTATGGCTACCTGTACGAAAGTATAGGTAGCTTTTTTCGTAAAACTGTACTTTCGTCGGGCGACATTTGCCCGAGCTTACCCTATTGTGGTATTGTGAGGAGGTGAAACCAGCGGTGAAAGCCATAAAAAACAGGCGGAATCTATATGCCGCGCTTTCTGTGGCTACCATACTTTTGACCGTGCTACTTCTCATAGCGCAAAAGATGGAGGCAGCGATTGCCTGCGGCGGTTTGATCGCTGTGGCGCTGATCCTGCTGTACCGGCAAAGCCGGTTATTGGTCGCGGCGATGGTAATCTACGACAGCCAGATTCTGACCGTCCCCTCGTCTATTGTCATTTCAGAGAACCATCCAGACCAAAAACAGGCGGAGGAAACCATTGTGTCCACATTCGGCCTGCTTCTTGGAAACAAGGTTTACAGGTGGGGTTGCGATGGCGTGTATGGCGTCCGACTGAGGGAAGTGCAAATCGACAAAGAGCATATCTGCCTGTCCTTCGGGGCTGACGGCGAAATGCTGCGTGTTGAGCTACTGCACGGTTTAACAGACAGGCAAAACGTTATGGAGATTACGGAAAAGATATGGCACGAAACAAGGGTACGGGCAGAAATCGGTGATTGGTTATGAAAGGGAGGAACCCGATATGAAAAAGGCATTATCTATTTTACTCGCGGCGGCGCTACTTTTAGGCAGTCTTGCCGGATGCGGCAATGGCGGGGGTGGCGGCAAAAGCGACTCTGCAACGCTTTCGCCGGAGGCTACCGGCGTTGCCCTGTCAAACGGCGTCAGCGTGGAGCTGGGCGATTATGTGCTGGACGGTGAAGCGGAATTTACCGTAGACGAGCAGCCCGTGGAAGAAAACAAGGATGAAGGGTACAAGATAGAAGCATACGACTTCAAGTTGGGCGACATGACCGAGCTTTCCGATTTCATCACCCTGCGCATCCCCTATGATACCAAATACTGCGAAGAAGGTCAGGACCCGGCAAAATGCGTGGGCGCGAAGTACAAAAATGAAACCACCGGCGAATGGGAGGATGTTCTGTTCGAGGTGGCCGCCGCCGCCAATGAGCTTATCATCTACACCGACCATCTCTCCACCTTTGGCGTGTTCCATGTCAAAGATGAGGGTCAACGCAGCGCCAAAATCACCAACATTTATGCAGACGTTACCGGCATTGACCAGCAGGAAGCCATGGAAACGCTCCGCGAATACGTGGCGGGCGGCGGCGCGGACGGAGAGGAAGCGGCGGGCCTCGCGGCGCGCCTTCTCACCGGCTATAACGGATTTTTGGGTGGCGTGGCCGGAGCAGCCGGTGAAACGGGCTTTGCCACAGACCTCACAGGTACAATTCTAAACATGGCATCCCTCGGCAGCCCGACCTTTGACACAGCTCTGGCTGATTCAGCCTACAAAAAGATGAACAAGCTGGGCAAAGTAGCAGCGGCGGTGAAGATCGGCGCGGTGATGCTGAGTACGGAAAAGACAGACGCCGATACCCTCGGTTTGTATAAGGACACGGCGATGCTGGCGCTTTCCTATGCCGAATCCGCCGCGTGGGGACTTGCCGCCAGTGGTCTGTTCATTTTTGACTACACCATAAGCAGCATGTTTGAGCAGGGCTTGGCGATGAAGATGGATAAGCTAAATGAGGT
>JAAYDG010000002.1 GCA_012729355.1 Clostridiales bacterium | reverse complement strand
TCTCCAGATGGTTTTTCAGTCCGCTGACATAGACGATCCCTTCGTCTGTTTCCGCAAACCCTTTGATGCGGTACGCATCCGCTTTGATTCCGTTCAGAAAGTTCCGCAATTCCTCTGCCGGCAGCACGTCGGTCGAAGAAAGAACGACGGTCTTCGGTCGGCTCTCCGGTGTGTTGGAGCTTTCCCCTTCCTGCCGAGCCGGATTCGTCAGTTCGTCCACCAGTTTGCGGATCTCCGTCCGGCAGTACGTGGTCACCTCGATGGCTGCGGAAGGATTGATAGCGCGCAGCGATGCAATCACGTCCGCCAGCGCCCCTTCCTCCACAAGGTCTGCTTTGTTTACGATGACGGTGCCGCTGCGGGCAACCTGTTCATGAAGCGCCGGAAGCAGACTGTAGTAATCCGAAAACGTCTCCGCATCCACGATGCAGATCGATCCTCTGTAGTCGTAGGGCCTTTTCGCATTCGCATTGACCGTCTCCAGGATCTGAGACATGTTTGCCGGATCCGCCAAGCCGGATGCTTCGATCAAAAGGTATCCGATGTCCGTTTCCGACAGCGCAATGAGGCTGCTCAAAAAATTTTCCTTGATACAGGAACAAAAAATCGATCCGTTGTTCAGTTCGTGCAGCGGGATCCCGCTTTTTTCAACGAGTGTTCCGTCGATGCCGGCTTGCCCGAATTCATTGATGATGACACCGATTTTTTCGTTTCGAAATTCTGCCAGCAGCTTTTGAAGCAGCGTGGTTTTTCCGGCACCCAGAAAGCCTGTCAGCAACAGCAGTTTGATCATAGGAAACCTTAGAATTCTATGATCTTCGGGGATACGCCTTCGAGCGTATCCAGCTCTTTGCACATCACTTCTGCGATGTTCTCTTCTCCGAAGAGCTGCAGAATGATGATTCCGTCCATGGCGCAGTGATCTGCGCCGGCTTCGTGAAAGCCCACTCTTGCTTTGATGTTGCAGCCGAATTTTGTGAGGATTTCCTGGACGTGGACCGCGTTCGACGTTCGCCCGTCCACTTTGATCGCCAATATCGTATTCATTCTTTCCCTCCTATTCACTCTCTGAGACATCTCTTTCCTTTTCCTTGCGATAGCGGTCTTTGAGGAGAACGATGCGCGCCGCGGCGTCCATGGCCTTGTCGTGATCCTGGGAGAAATTGATGCGGAACCAGTCGGTAAACTGGGGCCCGAATTCCGTGCCCGGTGTAACAATCACGCGGGCCTGGATGCGGAGCAGGGAAATAAATTGCTCCGGCTCCACCGCCAGCTTCGGCAGACGGACGAAGAGATAACTTCCGCCCCGGGGTGTTGCCGCTTCCATACCGGCACGGCGGAAGATCTCCAGCAAGCCGTCCCGTATCGCCCGATGGACGGCGACACGGGCGTCCAGCCAGCCTTCGGGCTCGCTGAGCCAGTCGGCGAAGGCCGCCTGGTTGTATCCGCTGCAGCGCAGCGTCATAATGGCCTGGAGCTTCTCCATGCGCCGGATCAGGGCGGGTGTGCCGAAGGCTACGCCCAGGCGGAAGCCGCTCATGGACTCCGTTTTGGAAGGTCCGATGATCGTAAGCAGATGATCCGGTTTATCGGCCAGACCGGAAAAGTGAACAAATTCGGCCCCGTCATACATCTGGCGGGCGTACAGTTCATCGGCGATGACCGTTACGCCGTACGTCCGGCTGAGCGATGCGATCTTCTCCATTTCTTCCCGGGAGCAGACTGCCCCGGTGGGATTGTTGGGATTGGAGAAAAGGAAAAGACGAGCGCCGTCCTGGAAGGTCTTTTCCAGCGCCTCCAGATCCAGCCCGCTTCCCTGTTCTCTCTTCCTCCAATTCATGAAAACCGGAAGTTTTTCTCCTTCGAAAAATTCCACCATCTTCCGGTTGGCGAAGTAATCCGGCTCTACATAAGCTACTTTATCGCCTCGCGCGACCGTGGCGCCCACGGCCAGAAACAAAGCGCCCTGGGTGCCCGGCGTCAGGATCATCTCTTCCCCGGCATCGATGGAACATCCTGTGAGCCCAGATAACTTTTTTGCCAGATTGACGCGAATCGACTCTCTGCCCCTGTATTCGGTATACGCCTGTTTTCCGCCCTCATAAAACCCATGGATGAATGTTTGCAGCGCGCCGGGAATGGGGGGATGGGCATCCACGTCTCCGTGAGAAAAATCCACCGGTGCACCGGGCAGCGCTTCGCCCCTGAGCGGAAGGTCCGCATCCCTGCGGCGCACTTCCTGGCCCGGCGCATGGTCCACACCCATTTTTTCAAATTTTTCCTCGATTTTCATATCCGCTCCCCGGGCCGGTCTTCGACCCTTCTTTTTATGTTATGGCAACGGGACCCAAATGGATAGGATCCCGGTCATCAGTCCGATCAGAAATCCGATCAGAACCTGAAAGCCCGTATGGCCGAGCACTTCTTTGATCATATCCGTGTCCAAAGCGATCAAGGCTTTCAATTCTTCCTGGATTTTGTTGAGCGTTTTGGCTTGTTCTCCCACGGAATGACGGACACCGGTGGCATCGTACATCACCACCAGGGCAAAGACCGCGCTCACACCAAAGAGGGGCGAAAAGACCCCTTCCGCCAGCGCGACCCGCACCGTGGCCGCCGTCACCAGCGCCGCGTGGGAACTGGGCATGCCCCCGGAAGTGGTCATGACAGCCAGATTGAGCCATCCGTTTTCTCTCCGGTAATAAAACAGTTTGATCAGCTGGGCAATCAGCCAGGCAGCGGCTGCGGTCAACAATACATCCATAGGTATCCTTTCTGTCTTATCATATTATAACACCCGCCTGTACCCTGTCTATGAAAATATCCTGCACCGGTCGCCGGACATCGGTGGGTTTTCACCGGACATTATCTATATTCCGTAATCAAATTTATATAATTCGCTTGACAAATTTTATCACTTTGATAAGATGTCCCTACGAAGAAAAATGGAGGTCATTTATGGAGAAAAATTTGTACAGCCTGATGCTGATGGACAGCGTCGTGGCGGAAATCGACAAGATCGCCCTTCGGGAGAACACGAATCGATCCAACCTGGTCAATCAGATCCTGGCCGAATACGTGTCCCTGATGACGCCGGAAAAACGGATCGACAACATCTTTCGGAACATAGAGAAACTCCTGTCGGAAACCAGCGAGCTGGTGCCCTTTGTAACGCCCAATCAGCTGACCATGTCTCTGAAGAGCAGTTTGGAATACAAGTATCGTCCGACCATCAAATACCTGGTGCAATTGTATCGGGTCCCCAACGGGGCCATCGGAGAACTGAACGTGAACTTTCGCACCCAATCAGCGGCCCTGCTTTCGGACATCACCGCTTTTTTCCGGCTGTGGAAACGACTGGAGGATGCCTACATCGCGCGACATTACGCGCCGGGGGCTGTTCGCTACGAACTCTACGACACGCGCCTGGTGCGGACCATCGCCGTACCTCGGGACCGGGACTACACCAACGAAGAGCTTGGTGCGGCCATCTCGGCCTACGTAAAAATGTTTGACGAATTGATGAAAGGATACCTGAGCGGCACCTACTCACCCGGAGAACTGGAAAAGAGATATCTGGCATATCTGAATCAAGGCGTGGGCCTGATTTAGATCAACAGCAAGAGGAGGAAATCGGATTGAACACACAGAAATTAACCCAAAAATCACTGGAAGCGCTGAACAGCGCTCAGAATATTGCTCTGGAAAATCAGAACCTTCAAGTGACGCCGGAGCATCTTTTATACGCCCTGCTGGACCAGGACGGAGGATTGATCGGTTCCCTGCTGGAAAAAGCGGGGGTAGACACCAACGCGTTTCTGGGTGCGCTGAGCAAGAAGCTGGACAACATTCCCCGGGTGACGGGCAGCGGCCGGGAGCCGGACAAGATCTACATCTCGCCGGAGTGCGACAGAGTGCTGACGGCGGCGGAAAGAACTGCCGGGGCCATGGGCGACGATTACGTCTCCGTGGAGCATATCTTCCTGTCGCTGATGGAGAAACCCACCGCGACGCTTTCGCTGCTCTTCAAGGATTTCGGTGTGCGCAAAGAGGAGTTCCTGAAGACTCTGGCCTCGGTCAAGAGCGGCCCTGTAACGGGAGACAATCCGGAGGAGACTTATGACGCTTTGAACAAATACGGATTCGACCTGGTCGCACAGGCACGGGAACAAAAGCTGGATCCGGTGATCGGCCGGGACGACGAGATCCGGAACGTAATCCGCATCCTGTCCAGAAAAACGAAGAATAATCCCGTTCTGATCGGCGAACCGGGCGTGGGAAAAACAGCGATCGCCGAAGGGCTGGCTCAGCGGATCCTGCGGGGGGACGTTCCCGAGGGGCTGAAAAATAAAACCATCTTCGCCCTGGATATGGGCGCCCTGATCGCCGGCGCCAAATTCCGGGGAGAGTTCGAAGAGCGTCTGAAAGCGGTTTTGAACGAAGTGAAGAACAGTCAGGGCCGCGTGCTGCTCTTTATCGACGAACTCCACAATATCGTAGGCGCCGGCAAAACCGACGGTGCCATGGATGCGGGCAATCTGCTGAAGCCCATGCTGGCCAGGGGCGAGCTGCACTGTATCGGCGCCACCACGCTGGACGAATATCGAAAGTACATCGAGTCGGACGCGGCGCTGGAAAGACGGTTTCAACCGGTCATGGTCCCGGAGCCTACGGTGGAGGACACCGTCTCCATCCTGAGAGGGTTGAAGGAGCGCTATGAGATCTTCCACGGCGTCTCCATTCAGGACGGTGCGCTGGTAGCGGCGGCCACCCTTTCCAACCGCTACATCACGGATCGTTTCCTGCCGGACAAAGCCATCGATCTGGTGGATGAAGCTTGTGCTTCCATTCGCACGGAAATCGACTCCATGCCCACGGAACTGGATGCGCTGCGCCGCAAGATCATGCAGCTGGAAATCGAAGAGATGGCGCTCAAGAAAGAGCAGGACACCCTGTCCAAGGAACGCAAAGAAAAGATTTCCGAGGAGCTTTCGGAGCTGAACGACCAATTCAACGAAATGAAATCCAAGTGGGATGTGGAAAAATCCAACGTGGATGAGATCAAGGAAATCAAAGCGGATATCGAGCGGGTGAACGGAGAGATCGAAGACGCGCAAAGAAATTACGAATATGAAACCGCTTCCATGCTCCGCTATTCCACCCTGCCCGAACTGGAAAAGAAGTTGGCCGAGGCGCAAAAGGCCATCGAAGCGCGAAAAACCGAAAATACCCTGGTACGAGATACCGTTACCGAAGAAGAGATCGCCGAAATCGTCGCCCGCTGGACCGGCGTGCCGGTCTCCAAGCTGATGGAGGGAGAACGGGAAAAGATCCTGAGGCTGGACACGATCCTCCACCGCAGAGTCGTGGGCCAGGAAGAGGCTGTCCGGAGCGTTTCCCAGGCCATCCTGCGATCCAGGGCAGGCATTGCGGATCCCAACCGGCCCATCGGCTCCTTCCTGTTCCTGGGACCCACGGGCGTGGGGAAAACAGAGCTGGCCAAAGCGCTGGCCGAAGCGCTGTTCGATGACGAACGGAACATCGTCCGCATCGATATGACCGAATACATGGAAAAATTCTCGGTATCCAGACTGATCGGTGCGCCGCCGGGCTATGTCGGTTACGACGAAGGAGGGCAGCTCACGGAAGCTGTTCGCCGGAAGCCCTACTCCGTCGTGCTTTTCGACGAAGTCGAAAAGGCGCACCCCGACGTTTTCAACATCCTGCTTCAAGTGCTGGATGACGGAAGGATCACAGATTCCCAGGGACGTACCGTGGATTTCAAAAACACGATCATCATCCTCACCTCCAACCTGGGATCTCAATATCTCCTGGAAGGGTTGTCGGCCACCGGGCAGATCACGCCGGAAGCTCGCGCTTCCGTGCTGCAACTGCTCCGGGCCACGTTCCGGCCGGAGTTCCTGAACCGCCTGGACGAAGTGGTGTTCTACAAGCCGCTGTCGAAGGAAGACATCGGACAGATCGTGGACCTGCTGTTGGCGCATTTGGAAAAACGCCTGAAAGATCAGTCTCTGGGTCTTCGGATTTCGGATGCGGCCAAGGACCACATCATCGAAAGCAGTTACGATCCGGTCTACGGTGCCCGGCCCATGAAACGCTTTATCCAAAGCCGGGTGGAAACCCTGATCGCCCGGGCCATTCTCTCCAGCGAACTGTCTGTGGGCGATGTTCTGCAGGTGGATCTCAAAGACGGAGAACTGACGGTCCTGCCCGATCACACCGAAAGGAGCAACTGATATGCCGTTGGAGATCATGCGCAACGATATCACGAAACTGCAGGTGGATGCCATCGTCAACGCCGCAAACAGCCACCTCCGTCAAGGAGGCGGCGTTTGCGGCGCTATTTTTGCGGCGGCCGGCCCGGATCGGATGCAGGCAGCCTGTGATCGCATCGGGTATTGCGCCATCGGCGACGCAGTGATCACCGACGGTTTCGATCTTCCCGCAAAATATGTCATCCATACCGCGGGCCCCGTCTGGCAAGGCGGGAATCAGGGAGAGGAAAAACACCTGGCTTCCTGTTATACGAGCGCGCTGCAGCTTGCCTTGGACCGGGATCTTTCCTCCATCGCCTTCCCCCTCATTTCCTCGGGGATCTTCGGGTATCCCAAGGATCAGGCGTTGGGCGTGGCCATTTCCGCTATCGGCAACTTTCTGTTGAAACACGATATGGATGTTACTCTGGTTGTATTCGACAGAGCAGCCTACACCTTGAGCGACAAGCTCTTCCGGTCCATCAAAACCTATGTGGACGACCGTTATGTGGAACAGCGCTCCCTTCCCCGGGATCGATCCGAAGCAAAACGGGAACGCCTTCTGAGCATATCCGTCAGCGAACATGCGTCCCGTTATGAGGAAACCGAAGAAACGATTCCGTCGCCATCGTATCTGCTCACGGCCGAAAGTCTGAGCGATGTGGTCAACCACAAGAGCGACTCCTTTTCTCAAATGCTCTTTCGCCTCATCGACTTGAGCGGAAAGTCCGATCCCGAAATCTACAAGCGGGCCAATCTGGACCGAAGGCTGTTTTCCAAGATTCGAAGCAATCGGGACTATAAGCCCAGTAAGAATACGGCACTGGCTTTGGCCATTGCGCTGGAATTAAATTGCGACCGGACTGCGGACCTTCTTCAGCGGGCAGGCTACGCCCTCTCCCCCAGCAGTCGCTTCGACCTGATCGTGGAATTCTTCATCAACAATGGCAACTTCAACATTTTTGAGATCAACGAAGCTTTGTTTGCCTTTGACGAAACGCTGCTGGGCGCCTGATTTGTCGCCGGCGAGGCGACCTTTCCGCAACGCTGTCGTGGTATGCTCGGATCATCAAACAGATACGGGAGGATCACACCATGAAAAAAGGACTGACAGAGCTCGTTTTTATCCTGGACCGGAGCGGATCCATGAGCGGATTGGAAAGCGACACCATCGGAGGCTATCGTTCGCTCCTGGAAAAACAGAAGCAGGAAAAGGGTGAATGCATCATCACCACTGTCCTGTTCGATGACAAGTACGAACTGCTCCACGACCGGATCAACATCAAAGGAGTCGCTCCCCTCACCGATAAAGATTATTATGTGAGGGGTTGCACGGCGCTGCTGGATGCGGTGGGCCGCACCGTCTCCAAAATCGGAAACGCCCAAAAACACACCGCCGAAGAGGAACGGGCGGAAAAGGTGGTCTTCGTGATCACCACCGACGGCATGGAAAACGCCAGCCGGGAGTACAGCTATGACAAAGTGCGCAGCATGATCGAGAGACAAAAGGAACGGTACGGATGGGAGTTTCTGTTCCTGGGCGCCAACATCGATGCGGCTGAAACTGCCGCCCGCATAGGCATCCACAAGGATCGCGCCGTCAACTATCATGCGGATGCCCGAGGAACGATCCTGAACTATCAAGTCGTTTCCCGGGCCGTATGCCATCTGCGGGAGAACGACGGACCGCTGGACGCAGATTGGAAAGGCCGCATCGAAGAGGATTACAAAACCCGCAGCCCGAAATAAAGAGACAGGGAGCCTTTCAGAAAAGGCTCCCTGTCTTTTTTCTTCCTTACAGATAATCCAGCGGATTCTTAGGATTGTCGTTGTAGCGAATCTCGAAATGCAGGTGAGGTCCGGTGCTGTTTCCGGTGCTGCCCACCAGGGCGATGTTCTGTCCCTGGTACACTTTCTCGCCGGCGCTCACCAGAATTTTGCTGCAGTGTGCGTAGTAGGTCTCGTATAAAGATCCGTGATTGATGATGATCACATATCCGTAGCTTCCCTTCCAGCCGGCAAACGTAACGGTTCCGCCGTCGGATGCGTAAATTTTTGTCCCGGTGGAAGATCCGAAGTCCACGCCGGTGTGCATCCGCCCCCACCGCATGCCGAAACGGGATGTAATCGTGTATGTTCGGATAGGATAGGCAAACGTGCCGGTGCCTTCCTTGGGCGGAATGGGTTTTGTTCCGCGGTAAAGCACTTCGTCCACGGGATCCGACAACTTGTCCGTGGTGAGAATCTTCCGACTGATCTCGATGCCGTTGGCGCGAATCACTTCCGCTACGATTTCATTCTGTCCGTACACGCCCCTGGACTTCACCTCGGTCTCCCCCTGGTAAATCGATGCGTTGTCGATGTACTGCGTGCCGTATTCGATCCTCTCGTAGTACGTGGCAGTTTCCTTGCTGTGGACCGTCACCAGTGGTTCCCCGTGGGTCAGGGACAACTGCTGCCCGATATAGATCTTGTCTCGGTTGACCTCTGGATTGGAGGCTGTCAGTTCAGCCGTCGTGAGCCCGTATTGGGCCGCGATCTCACTGAACGTCTCGCCCTGGCTGACCACGTGGGTTCGTTCCACCTTCGATCCGGTCATCAGGTAGTGCTGTGCGTCCTTCTGATTCCAGATCTCGCCCAGTTGTACCCCTACTTCTTGGACCGTGATCTTTTCGCCGAAAGAGATGGAGTCGTAAAGTACGCCTTTCTTCTCTCCGGCATAGGCATTCTGGATATTTTTCAACAAGCCGGCGGCCGTCGCTTCGTTCTCCAGAACCACGACCATCTCATCCTCGATGAACACTCCGTAGGCTCGAACCTGGAGGTCTTTCATGTAGGTCAGGGTATTGAGAATGTCTTCGTCTGTATCAACATCCAAATTGAGGCCCATGACGCGTCGGAATTCGATATCCCGCTCCACGTTCAGAGATACGTTGACACCGGAAGCTTCCGACAGTTTGTCTCCCAGGACTTCAATGGTTCTGTACACTTCATGCTGGCTCTTGGCGATCCCAAGCACCTTCCCGTAGTAGATGTATTCGTACGCAGTGACGGTTCCGAGAATAATGGAAATCGCAGCCGCCGAAAAAACGAGCAGGGCGAATCTCTTCAAAAAATGGATCTTGTTGGCTTCGATCCAATATCGAATGTCCCAGATCAGGTCCCACAGCGACAGCACCGCACTCCACAGATAAAATGCAGCCTTGACGACGATATCGGCGACATAAAGACAGATGGCCCAGGCGTCCCGCCCCACGGTGGTCAGAAAATTCCAACTCGTCTCCAGAAAGTCTTCCCATGTGTCGGTCAGCGGGGCAAAGCAGTCCGCAAAAATCGCACCGTATACGGCACGTTTCTTTTCAGCGGTATAATACTCCTTGTCCTTCATCCGGTTTCGTCGTTTCCGGATCGTCCTCCAAAAACGTCCGATCCGGTGAAAGACCCCTTCTCTCCTTCTGACGGGCTCTTCCCGGGGTCCCTTCTCCCTCTCGGCGAACAAAGCCAGCCGACTTTTCTTTTTTTCGGGTTTTTCGGGCTTACCTCCGGACGCTTTCCGGCGAGAGCCGGCTTCTTCCCGGACAAAGGCTTCCAATCCCGCAAAAGCCTGGCCGATCTTCCTGGCGGCCGCCTCTGCGGCTTCGCCCACACCGGGCGGATCCCCTTCTCCTTTGCGCCGGTCGGCTTTTTCCCGGCGGATCTGTTTTTTTTCTTCTTCGATCCGGGCCTGCATGTGGATATCCCGGGCCTTTCGCCGCTCTTCCAGGTCTTTTCTTGCGGCTTTCCCGGCTTTTTTCTTCTCCTGCAGCAGGGCTTTCTTTCGGGCTTTCTCTTCCTGTTTGGCCCGGGCGGCCTCCTCCGCGGCAGCCTGTCTTTCCTTGCGCTTTTCGGAACTGCGCTTCCGCTCTGCTCGGGTCTTGTAATAATTCTCCCGCTCCAGTTCCTGTTCTTTTTTATGGCGCGCCAAAAGCGCATCCAGATCCGATTGAACATCCTGGGCGCTGATCTTTTCGATACTCTTTTTCAGGAGCCTCTCCAGCTCCATCCTGGCTTCGGCCGACTGAATCGTTTCGTTTAGATATTGATCGTTTTTGTTGTTATCGGGATCCCGATCCATCCACAGGCCTCCGTCATCCTGAGTGTACGCTGCTTCTCTACGATGCTTCCGTCAGCAGGCGTTCGGCTTTCTCGTTAAAGCAGGGACAACGCTCCCCGTTCTCCAGCAGACCGGTGTCTCTGCATTCTTTGCAGGTGTATACGGTTTCGGTACTGTCCGGGGAAAGACCGTTTTCCAGGAGCAGGCGCTCCTTTTCCTGCAGGAGCCCGTCCATAATCTCCTGTTCCCGGCGTACCGCATCCTTTCCGTTGACGCCCATGAGCATGGCTTTGGACATTCGATAACTGGCTTCCCGGAGCTCCCGGAGGATCTCCCGGACTCTGGGCGCTTTCCGGAACACCTGTTCCAGATTCTCCTGCGTCCTGATCTCGTTGTTCGTCCGCTCTTTTTCGTACAGATCCATGACGCGCTTGTAGAGACTTTCGGAATCGCCGCTGCCGGTTTCGCCTTTTTCTTCGCGATTCCAGGCTGTCAGCACGCTGTTGATGTAGTTGATGTTCGGATTGGAGATGCCGCTGGTCTTGCGGCAGGCTTCCAGGACCCGTTCGATGTCATACTCCATCTCGTCGAACCAAGTATCCATGATACGCCGTTCTTCTTCGGTGGCATTGCGGGAAAAACCCAGGGCTTTGAGCACGCGCTTGTGGAGAAAATGGCGGGCATCGGTGTTCTCCAGATGCTGTTCCACATCGGCCACGGTCCGAAGGCCCTGCTGGACCCAATCCTTGAGCACGGCGCCCACATACCGGTACTTGCTGGTCTTCCGGTTCCGCATGCAGTACTTGTAGCAGAAGAGTATCACGTCGGGAGCGATGCTGTAGTCTGTAAGCCAGATGACGATCTCCTGCATTTCCCGTCCTTCGAAGAGCCGTCCCGTAACGGCTTCGATATCCCGGTACAGCTGGGCGAGCTCCTGATCCGACAATGTGGCGGATCCGTCCTTATGCCGGGCAGCTACGGGCGTCCTGCCGAAGCGGGCTTCCCGGATGTTCAGAAACTCCACGGTATAGCGCAGTTTGTTTTCCGGGTCCGGATATTTCTTCCGCACGAGTCCCAGTTTCTCCCAATGATTCCAGGCCAGAAGGATCTCTTCCACCGTCAGTCCCAGTTCCCGGGCCAGGCTTTCATTGGTGCAGGGAACACTCAGATCGGCATACATCAGCGCCAAAAGATAGGCTTTGACATAGTCGCCCGGCGCCGTGGCCATGTATTCGGCAATGAACATATTGTCCACAGCCGTATCGTACAGATTGTAATTCGTAATGTTTTGCTTTGAAAAGTTCATGGGATCCTCAAAATATTTCTTTGCGCACGATGGTGGCTTCCCGTTCCGGTCCGATGGAAATGCTGATCACCGGCAAACCGGTCAGCATTTCGATCTCCTCCACGTACGCCCGACAGGCCGCAGGCAGTTCTTCGTAAGTCCGACAACCGCTGATATCGGTCTTCCAGCCCGGCATCTCCTTATAGAGCGGCTTGCACTCCGCCAGATAATCCAGGTCTGCGGGATAGTGGTCGACCCGCTTGCCCTGATGTTCATAAGCATAACAAATTTGCAGCGTGTCAAAGGAACTCAGCACGTCCAGAAGCATCAGTGCGACAGCCGTCATCCCGTTGATTCTGGAAGAGTAGTTGACGATGACCGCGTCGAACCACCCGATGCGCCTGGGTCTTCCGGTGGTGACCCCGTATTCGTGGCCGATCTCCCGGATTCGGTCTCCGGTCTCATCGAATAGTTCCGTCACAAAGGGACCCTTGCCGACTCTTGTGGTGTAGGCTTTGACGATGCCCAGCACGTCGGAAATGCTCCCGATGCCGATGCCCGAGCCGGTGGTGAAGCCGCCGCTGGTTGGATGGGAGCTGGTCACATAGGGATACGTTCCCAGGTCGATGTCCAACAGAGAGCCCTGGGCGCCTTCGAAGAGCACTTTTTTGCCTGTGCGGATCGCCTCGTAGACCAGGACGCCGGTATCCCGAATATAGGGCGCCAGCATTTTTGCATAATCCAGATACTCCCGGATCATCGCCTCTTTGTCCAGGGGCGGTGCGTCGAAAAGTTTTTCCAGGATCTGATTCTTGGCGTCGATCTGTTCTCCGAATTTTTCGACGAATTTTTTCGCATCCAGCATGTCACAAGTCCGGATCCCGCTGCGTTGGACTTTATCCATGTAACAGGGTCCGATTCCCTTTTTCGTCGTGCCGATATCTTCTTTCCCCCGGTCTGTTTCATACAGTTCGTCCAAAAGGTAATGATACGGAAACACCACATGCGCCCGATCGCTTACAAAAATTTTGTCCGTGGCGATGCCGTCTTCCGACAAGTGGTCGATTTCTCCGAAAAATACTTTGGGGTCGAACACCACCCCGTTGCCCACGATGTTCACGGCGGCCGGATTCAGAATGCCGGAAGGCACCAGATGAAGAGAATAGCGCTTTCCGTTGATCACCACACTGTGGCCAGCGTTGCTCCCGCCCTGAGCCCGAACGACCATATCGGCTTTCTTCCCGAAATAGTCGATCATTTTCCCCTTGCCTTCATCGCCCCATTGCGAGCCTACGATCGCCAGTGTGTTCATGTGTGTCCCTTCTTTCCGCATCGATGGTATTCCATCCGTGGATATCTTATTCATAAGCCCTGTCTGCAAACTTCGTCACTGTGGGGATCCACGTAAGTTTGACTGTGCCGGTCTCCCCCGTCCGCTGTTTGGCGATGATGATCTCACAGATGTTGGTGTTGTTCTCGTCTTCTTCTTTGTAGTAATCCTCCCGATACAGGAACATGACCACGTCGGCATCCTGCTCGATGGCTCCGGATTCCCGCAGATCCGAGAGAAGCGGCCGGT
>JAAYDG010000201.1 GCA_012729355.1 Clostridiales bacterium | reverse complement strand
GATCATGTGAAAGCGGAAAAGTTTTCTTACTTTCCGGGCGTCGAAAGGGTGAGCGACAATACGATTTGTCTTATAACGTACGACTTTAGGGAGAGGAGAGGTGAACGCTTTGTTTGAGTTGCGAATTGCGGAAACAGATGATCGCGAAGCAATATTCGGGTTGATCACCGAACTGCAGGAATCACAAGTCAGCAGAAGCGATTTCGATCAAATATTTGGCGCCAATTTGGAGAGTCCGGACATCTACTATTTTGTGGCGACCGAGAAAGAAGCCATCGTAGGATTTATCAGCGTCCATATCCAAAAACTGCTGCATCACGCATCCGGCATCGCAGAGATCCAGGAAGTGATCGTAACAAAGGATCTTCAAGGCAAAGGAATCGGAAAACTGCTGTTTGAAAAGGCAAAGGAGATCGCTGTCCTCAGAGAGTGTTTGCAGTTGGAGGTATGTTGCAATCAAAAGAGATTGGACGCCCATGCCTTTTATGAAAACCGGGGGATGACGAATCATCACTACAAGTTTTGTGTAACACTTTGATGAATCCGGGTTGTCCCGGGAGAGGTGAAATCCAATGGACGACATCAAGGGAACCGTACGAAATCAACGAGCCTACTACGATACCGGTGCGACCAAAGACCTGAACTTCCGCCTGGGGCAGCTTGGCTCGCTGAAGCGCGCCATTCAGGCGCATGAAAAGGAAATCATGGATGCGCTCCGAAAGGATCTCAACAGGGATCCTTTTGATACCTATGCGGCGGAGATCGGGATCGTGCTGGAAGAAGTCAATTACTTGATTCGTCATCTTCCGAGATGGGGCGCAAGAAAGAGAGTCAGAACTTCTCCGGCAAACTTTCTCGCGTCCAGCTACATCTATCCGGAGCCTTATGGGATCGCTCTGATCCTGTCGCCCTGGAATTATCCGTTTCAACTGGCACTGTCGCCTTTGGCCGGAGCCATCGCAGCAGGAAACTGCGCCGTTGTAAAGCCTTCCGCATATTCCTTCCACACCTCTGAGGTCATCGAAAAGGTAATCAAAGCCTGTTTTAACGAGGAATACATCGCGGTGGTGCGGGGCGGACGGGAAGCGAATCAAAGTTTACTGGAAGAGAAATTCGATTATATTTTCTTCACGGGCAGCGTAGCCGTGGGGAAAACCGTCATGGAAGCCGCCTCCAGACACCTGACGCCCGTCACGCTGGAACTGGGCGGGAAGAGTCCGTGCATCGTGGACGAAACGGCAAACCTGAGTCTGGCAGCGAAGCGGATCGTCTGGGGGAAATTCATCAATGCAGGGCAGACCTGTGTGGCGCCGGATTATCTGATGGTCCATCGTTCCGTCAAGAGGGAATTGATCGACGAAATCAAGCATGTGATCGACGCATTCTACGGTCCGGAAGCCGGAGGTATGGACAGCTTTCCGAAGATCATCAATAAAAAGCATTTCGACCGGCTGTTAGGTCTGATGGATAACGAAGAAATCATTCTGGGAGGCAGTGGGAATCCTTCAACGCTAAAGATCGAACCCACCCTGGTGGATCATGTCGTCTGGGCATCGCCGCTGATGCAAGGAGAGATCTTCGGTCCGATCCTGCCCATTCTGAAATTCGATGATTTGGATGAAGTGATCCCGGAAGTCAATCGTCATCCCAAACCATTGGCCCTCTACTTTTTCACAACGGAAAAAGACAGGGCGGAACGGATCCTGCGAGATATTTCTTTCGGCGGCGGCTGTATCAACGATACGGTGATGCACCTGGCAAGCATCCATCTGCCTTTCGGCGGAGTCGGGGAGAGCGGCATGGGACAATACCACGGGAAGGCGAGCTTCGATACTTTTT
>JAAYDG010000200.1 GCA_012729355.1 Clostridiales bacterium | reverse complement strand
TCCCGCTTTCCGCTGCGCAACCTGCTGATATAAGACGGGTCCAAGGATACGGCATGGGCAAGTTCCCCTCCGCTGATCCCGATGATACTCATCAGAAAATTTAATTTATCTGCAAACATATCTCCCTCCTTATGGATCTTTGACAGAATTATTATAGCATCATTCCGGAATAAAAGTGATTATTTTGCCGATCAACATTGAAATCTTTTTTTTATTCGACGCACTTGCGAAAGCGGTAATTTATGTTATTCTAAAAGAGATTCTGAATCATATTGAGGGAGGACCCATGGATTTTCTTGAATTGAACAAAAAAAACCGCAGTTATCGCAACTACGACGCTGCCTACGCCGTTACAGAAGAACAGTTGAAAAAATTGGTGGAGCTGACCCGGTTTTGCCCGTCTTCCGTGAATATGCAGCCTTTTAAATACTATCTGTCCTGTGATCCGGAGACCAATGGACGGATCCAACCGCTCACGAAATGGGCCAGAGCCCTTCAGCCTATGGAGATTCCGAAGCCCGGTCATTATCCCACGGCGTTTATCGTAATCTGCTACGACGAAACCATCGGGCCGGGAGTCGAGCGCTTTTGGAAAGATGTGGGCATCGTGGCACAGACCATCGTCCTGGGCGCCTCGGAAATGGATTTGGGCGGTTGTATGATCGGAAACTTCAGTCCGGCCAAAATCTCTGCCGCGCTGGAACTCCCGGCCACACTGCGTCCCGTATTGATCATCGCCATCGGGAAACCCAAAGAGACCATCGTGCTGTTGGACGCTCCGGCAGGTTCTTCTCTGAACTATTACCGGGACGAACAGGATGTGCACTACGTTCCCAAGAGAATGCTTTCGGAGCTTCTCATCAATAAACGCTGAACAAGGGCGACGACCACCCGAAACGAAAGGAGAAAACCATGAGAAAGCACGATGCTGTCTACAAAGCCTACGTGCAGATCCTCAAAGAGGAACTGGTGCCGGCCATGGGCTGTACGGAGCCGATCGCAGTTGCCTACTGCGCGGCCAAAGCAAAGGAAGCCCTGGGAGCGATCCCGGACAAGATCGAAATCAAAGTCAGCGGAAATATTCTCAAAAATGTCAAGAGCGTAGTGGTCCCCAATACGGACGGCCTGGTAGGTGTCGAAGCCTCCGCCGCCGCCGGGATCATCGGCGGAAAGCCGGAAAAAGAACTGGAAGTCATTTCGGAGATCACACCGGAACAGAAGGTGCAGATCAAAGAATACCTGAAGCAAGCAGCTTTTTTCGTGGCACCTACCTACGGAGAAGAGTTGCTTGAAATCATTGTTACGGTGGAAAAAGACGGCCACACCGCTACGGCACATATACAAAAGGGGCATGCAAACATCGTTTCTCTGGAAAAAGACGGCAACGTACGGATGCAAAACGATCAAAGCGAAGGAGCGAAACAAAGTGCCGATCGGGGTCTTTTAAATATTAAAGATATTATCGAATTTGCCGACACCGTGGAGATCGACGATATCCGTGAATCGATCCAAAAGCAGATCGAATGCAATTCAGCCATCTCCAAAGCCGGCTTTGACGAAGATTGGGGCGCATGTATCGGGAAAACGATACAGGAAACCCAGGGGACACTGCTCCGAACGAAAGCAAAAGCTGCGGCAGCCGCCGGAGCCGACGCCAGAATGAGCGGCTGTGAACTTCCGGTGATCATCGTATCCGGAAGCGGAAACCAGGGCATTACGGCCTCCATGCCGGTCATCACCTATGCGCGGGAGCTGGGCAAAACAGAGGAAGAACTGTATCGGGCGCTCTGCGTATCGAATCTGGTAACCATCCACGAGAAAACAGGGATCGGCAAGATGTCGGCATTTTGCGGCGCCCTGTGTGCCGGCAGCGGCGCCGGCGCGGCAATCGCTTATATGCAGGGGGCAGATCTGCAGACGATCTCCCATACGATCATCAGCAGCCTGGGGATCGTCTCCGGTATGGTCTGCGACGGTGCAAAGCCTTCCTGTGCGGCGAAAGTGGCTGCAGCTGTGGATTGCGGCATTCTGGGCTACGAACTTTGTCTCAAAGAGAAAAGATTAATGGGCGGAGACGGCATATTGTCCGACGATGTGGAAAAGACCATTCGAAACGTAGGACGCATGGGCAAGGACGGCATGGCGGAGACCGATCACGTGATCCAGGCGATCATGACAGAATAATCACCGCAAAACGGGGACCGCTCTCTGCTGGGAGCGGTCCCCGTTTTGATAGGTACTTATTATCCTCCGTTCGGCTTGATCACACCGGTTCGATACGCCTCAAGAAGTTTTTTCAAGGCATCGATCTGCTCCTGCAGCGCTTGCCCGGTGTCGGTATCTTTGTTGAGCATTCGGCTCCGAATATTCTCCTTCGCCACCTGTGTCGACAGAATATCGGTCTCCTCTGCCACGGCCTTGGCTTTGGAATCAAATGCTTCGTGGGCGGTCAGAATAAATCCGTAAGAGTTATAGATCAGGGAGTAGCCTGCAATGCCCGTCGTCTTCTGATATGCCTTGGCAAATCCTCCGTCGATTACGAAAGCTTTTCCGTTGGCGTGGACCGGATTGTTTCCTCTCTTTACGGGCATGTGTCCGTTGACGATATGTCCGGTCTCTTTGTCCAGTCCGAATTCCTCCAGAATCTTTTCCACGATATCCACGTTGTCCACCAACTTATAATACGGATTCTTTTCTTCTTTCCACGTATCCTGATCCTCCACGAAGAGACGTTCGAAAGTGGTGATTTTCTTCTTCCCGAACAGAGGAGACTTGTACCCGCACCAGAGATACCAGAAAAAGTCGATTCCCCGTTGTTTGTTTTTATCGGCCTCATGGCCGAAGTATCCCCGGCGCACCAACTGCTCCGCATAGTCGAACCATACTTTGCCTTTCATGACGCCGTCGCTGGTCCGGATCGATGAAAACTCCCCATCCTTTTCAAGAGGCATGCATCCGTGAAAAAGGAGGTTCCCGTTGAAACATTTATACAGGCTTCCTTTCGCAAAAAGAAAATGCACGTGATCCTGAAGCGCTTCGCTCTCGATAAACGCGCTCCGCAGTCTGCTCATGACCGCTTCCTCTTCATCTGTCAACTTGTAAGGATCCTTCGGATCGATCGTGGGAAAGAAATGATTGTTCATCGGATACGTCTTCCCGTCGATGTTGACGGTGTAGTTTTCGTAATCCACTTTGTCCAGCAGACGCAATGCGTCCATTTCGTAATAGGGATGCTTGGCGATCAGTTGTCCTTCTACCTTGAACTGTATGATGGCAATCGCCTTGCTGATCTTTGCCAGGCTCTCCAGGTCCGAAGCGTACAGCGCATCTTTCTGGGATGCCACTGCCTTGAAGTTCGGGCAGGGATCGTCCCGGTAGGTCTTCATCGCAAACATGACCAGCGGACGCAGACTGATGCCGTAGCCCACTTCCAATGTATGGAGATTGTCATAGCGGGTACAGATGCGGATCACGTTGGCAATGCAGGCTCTGTTTCCGGCGGCGGCTCCCATCCACAGAATATCGTGATTGCCCCACTGGATATCCACGCTGTGGTGCTTTTTCAAGGCCGCCAAAACGATATCACCGCCGGGTCCCCTGTCGTAAATGTCTCCCAGAATATGGAGATGATAAACGGAGATGCGGGAGATCAGATCACACATATTCTCGATAAAATCTTCTGCGGTCCCCACATCGATAATGGAACGAATGATGTTTTCTTTATATAACATCCGATCCGCATCGGATGTACTGCTGCCGTAGAGCAGTTCCTCGATGATATAGGCATACTCCTTCGGGATCTGTTTCCTGACGTAGGAGCGGGTATACTTGACTGTAATGACTTCCAGAAGCCGGATCAGCTGATGCAGTGTCCTGCGATAGAATGCCGGCATATCTTCTTCTGTTTGCTTCAGCATCTCCATTTTTTCTTCCGGATAGTAAATCAACGTGGCCATGCTCTTGCGGTCGGCAGCGGACAACTCCCGAAACGTTTCATCAATCTTCAGCTTGATGACACCTGAAGCATTTCTGAGAATATGGAGAAAAGATTCATATTCCCCGTGGATGTCACTGAGAAAATGCTCCGTCCCCTTCGGCAGGTTCTGGATGGCCGTCAAATTGATGATCTCCGCTGCTGCAGCTTCGATCGTTCCATAGCTTTTCGCCAGAAGTTTCAGATATTTCTTCTCTGTATCCGATATACTCATAGTCCCTCCCTCCGGAAAACGTTTCCTGTGTTTCAAGTATAGCATACCAGGGAATTCTTGACGAGAGATTGCCGAAAAGATATACTGTAGGCACATACCGGAGGTAAGACATGATCAGGATATTTCCTTCCTTTTTTTCGGGGACACTCAGCGCACCCCCATCCGTTGCGCACGCTCAGCGGCTGCTGTTTGCAGCCGCTGTTTCCAATTCTCCCACGACGTTGTACAACGTCCCCGCATGCGAAGATATCCGCACCACCATTCTGTGCCTGGAAGCCCTCGGCTCCACCCTCGAGCGAAAGGGGAAAAACACCCTGACGATCCAGCCTTTTATCAAAACAAAACCGGTACCCCGAGTCGACTTTGATTTCGGCAGTTGCGCTGCCGCTGCCCGCTATACGCTGGCCATTGCCGCAGCCTACGGCATCCAGGTCGAATGCACCGCATCGGAATCGTTGAAACGAAGACCTCTCTTCCCTCTGGCCAGCCGGATGGCTGTCCGCGGCGCTACGTTTTCCGGATTTTCTTTCCCGTTGACAATGCAGGGTCGTCTGGAAGGCGGCGAATACGATTTTGACGGCCGGCTGAGCGCGCAGTTCGCAAGCAGCATCCTGATGGCAGCTCCGGTGCTTTCAGGTCCCAGCACCGTTCAAATCCACCGGCCGGTTTTAATGGGCGGACAAATCGATATCACAATCAAAGTCCTGCAACAATTCGGCATTACAGTCGAGCCCCTCGAAGATGGATATGCCATTCCGGGCCGTCAGGTGTATACCTCTCCCGGCACGATGCGTGTCCATAACGACTGGAGTCTGGCGGCCATGTGGCTCACCGCAGGCGCGCTTTCCCAGGGAAGAGGCGGGTCCATCAGTTGTACAGATCTTCCGGCGGATTCTCCTCAGGGATACCGAAACCTGACAGAAATGCATTCCCAATTGATCACAGACTTCAAGGATATCACCGTTGATGCTTCCGACTGTCCCGCACTCGTGCCCCTGATCGCCATCGTTGCGGCGGCCAGGTCCGGGGCCGTGCATCTGTCCGGAGCGCCTCAGCTCCATCACAAAGAGACCGATCGGCTCAAGACAGTCGCAGCCATCCTGCGAGGTATGGGCGCTGATATGTGGGATACTCCGGACGGTCTGGAATCCAGAGAAGGAAGTTTCTTCGATTATCCGGAAGATGTTCTGATCGACTGTCAGGGAGATGCCAATATAACGATGTCTTTTGCCTTGGCAGCGCCGTTGTTGAAAAAACCTTTCCTGTTGCAGGAACGCGCTGTTGATAAAACCTGGCCGGGATTTTGGAATCAGTACCGTGCTTTGGGAGGGAAATTTGAAATACTGGAAAATCCCATTGACAGCTGAAGGCGGTCAGATGTATAATGGGTCGATAGAGTAATCTTTAAGTTGGTACTGAGATACCGACAAGATTGAATCATGAACACTGCGGATGCGTTGCCGCAGACAGTTTTGCGAGTCTTGTCGAGTTCGACAAGACTTTTTTGCTGCAGAGGAACGGATATGAAACTCAAAGCACAGCTGATGACCGAAGCAGAGATGGAAAGAGCGCTGATCCGTATGGCACACCAGATCTGTGAACGAAATGCCGGTTGCGAAAACGTGGTTTTTCTCGGAATCAGACGCAGAGGCGTCCCCCTGGCCAGACAACTGGCCCAAAACGTAAAATCCATTGAAAACGCGGATATTCCCGTCGGGACTTTGGATATAACGCTATATCGGGATGACCTGTCTGAGCTGGACGTGACGCCTGTGATCTCCGACACGGAAGTCGATTTTTCCGTGGAAGGCAAAGTGGTAATCCTGGTGGACGATGTGATTTATACCGGGAGAACAGCAAGGGCTGCCCTGGACGCAGTGTCCGCACTGGGCCGGGCTTCTCGTATCCAACTGGCGGTCCTGGTGGATCGGGGGCACAGGGAGCTTCCGATCCGTCCGGATTTCGTGGGGAAAAATGTTCCGACTTCCAGAAGCGAAATTGTCTCTGTGATGGTAGACGAATTCGACGGGCAGACATGTGTCAATCTGCATATCGATGAATCACGATAGGCAAAGACCTTTTATCAGCAACTATTTCCAGACATACCAAAGGAGCAGAAAAAATGGATCATGAAAACGAAAAAGCGATCTACCATGCCAAAGAACTGGGGACTGCGAAGACGCTCATTCTGGGCTTCCAGCATTTGTTTGCCATGTTTGGCGCAACGGTACTCGTCCCGGCCATCACGGGACTGAGCGTATCCGCAACTCTATTATTCGCAGGAGCAGGCACATTGCTCTTCCACGCAGTGACCCAAATGAGCGTCCCCGCCTTTTTGGGATCTTCGTTCTCTTTTCTGGCAGCCTATCTGACCATTGCACCCAACGGCGAGGCGGAACTTCTTCCCTATGCGTGTTTCGGTGTGGCTTGCGCAGGGATCCTGTATCTCATCCTGGCCTCTCTGTTTAAAACCTTCGGAGCAAGGAAAGTCATGCGGTTCTTTCCGCCCGTCGTCACCGGGCCCATTGTAATTTCCATCGGGCTTTATCTGTGCGGATGGGCGATCAGCAATTGTCAGGACAACTGGGGTATTGCACTCATTGCCATTCTTACGGTCATCATCGCAAACATCTACGGAAAAGGGATGATCAAAATCGTTCCCATCCTCCTGGGCGTGATCGTCTCCTACACCGCCGCAGCCGCCACGGGCTATGTGGATTTCAGTGCGGTAACCTCGGCCAAATGGCTCGGCTTGCCCTTTCTGATGGAAAACACGGTGTTTTCTCTCTTTGACGGACAAGTCGACACCGGACTACTGATCACCGCTGCCGTCACCATCATTCCAATCTCCCTGGCAACCATGATGGAGCACATCGGTGACATTTCCGCCATCGGCGCCACCGTGGGCAAGAATTTCATCGCAGAACCCGGCCTTCATCGCACCTTGGTGGGTGACGGACTGGCCACGATCGTTGCGTCCCTGTTCGGTGCGCCGGCTAACACAACCTATGGCGAAAACACCGGCGTCCTGGCACTGACGAAAGTCTATGATCCCCTGGTCGTGCGTCTGGCTGCCGTGTTTGCCATGATCATGTCCTTCTGTCCGAAGTTTGCAGCGCTGATCAGCGCCATGCCTGTCGCTACGCTGGGAGGGGTTTCTCTGATTCTCTACGGGATGATCTCTGCCATCGGTATTCGAAATGTGGTGGAAAATCGGGTGGATTTCTCCAGAAGCCGCAATGTGATCATCGCCGGTTTGATCATGGTCCTGGCCATCGGAATCAAGTACGGCACCGGGACAGAAGCTGTTACGCTGTCCCTGGGGAGCTTTAGCGTCAATATGTCCGGCCTTGCGATGGCTGCCATCGTAGGCATTCTCCTGAATGCGATTTTGCCCGGCAACGAGTACGAATTCGATGAAGGAATGTCGGATGCCGCCAGCCTCGGAAAATACGAGCTCTAAGATTCTCTGAATGCAAAAGCACCGTTTCCATTCGGAAACGGTGCTTTTTTCGCTTGAATCAGTCTTCTTCCCGTGTGATTTTTGCACCGAGGGATACCAACTTTTCCATAAAGGAGTCGTACCCGCGCTCAATGTGATAAATCTCAGAAATCTCCGTCTTGCCTTTTGCCACAAGTCCGGCCAGCACCAGCGCTGCACCTGCACGGAGATCGGTGGAGATTACCTGGGCGCCGATCAAGGGGTTCTTCCCGGGAACGACGGCTGTTCTTCCGTCAACTTTGATGTTGGCTCCCATGCGGGACAATTCCGCCGCATGCATGAACCGATTTTCGAAAACGGTTTCGATCACTGCGCTCGCACCATCCACGGTAGAAAGAAGCGCCATAAAAAGAGCCTGCATATCCGTGGGAAAACCCGGATATGGCATCGTTTTGATGTCCGTTGCAATCAACTGTTTGATATCGCCCCGCACCCGCAGCCCTTCCACTTCGTCGTTCACAGTGGCGCCACATTCCATCAATTTGGCAATTACGGGCTTCACGTGATCCGGAACACAGTTTCGGATCAGGATATCCCCCCGGGTGATGGCGGCGGCGACCATGAACGTCCCTGTCTCAATGCGGTCGGGAATCACCGTATGCTTTGCGCCGTGGAGCTTTTCCACTCCTTCAATTCGTATTGTATCCGTACCGGCGCCTTTTATGCGGGCCCCCATTTTGTTCAAAAAATTGGCCAGATCGACGATCTCCGGCTCTTCCGCAGCATTTTCTATGACTGTCAACCCTTTTGCCAGCGTTGCGGCCATCATGATGTTTTCGGTGGCGCCGACGCTGGGAAAATCCAAATAGATCAGCGCCCCTTTCAGCTGACTGGCTGTGGCTTCCACCACACCCAGCTCCGTGTCGATCCTGGCGCCAAGAGACCGCATTCCCTTGTTGTGCAAATCGATCGGACGATCTCCGATGGAACAGCCGCCGGGCAGTGCGATCCTGGCTTTTCCGGTTTTGGCAAGCAAAGGGCCCATCACAAATATGGAGGCCCGCATGCGCTTCACCAGCTCATAGGGGACCTCTTCTGCCTTGACACGATCCATATCAACTGTGATCGTATGCGTTTTCCAGTCCTCTGTGACCGATGCACCCATACTTCGGAGGATCCTGCACATTACGTCCACGTCTCTGAGATAGGGAACATCGTTGATTTCAGACTTTCCTTCTGTCATCAACGTAGCCGCCAGAATGGGGAGAACGGCATTTTTCGAACCGCTCACTGCGACGTCGCCCTGCAGCGGTCCGGATTGCTCCACAATAAATTTAGCCAAATCATCCTCCGTTTATTTGCGATTTCAATCGTTATACATCCGTATAATTATACTGAATTCCCTTGTATTTGTCAAAATAACCTGCGCTTTGAGAGGAAAGCAGTTGTCAAACGGAAATAAATGGGAGATAATGAATTGAGATGTACCGAAAGGAGAACTACCATGACCATTACTGTTTCACTGATCGATGCACTGCTTGCAATTCTTATCGTTCTTGCGATCATACTTTTGTATCAGTTAATCGTTCTCATCAAGAATCTCATCCCCTCTGCGCGTTCTATGGCGAAGATCATGGATGATACGTCTCACATCACCGATGCGGCGAAAACCGGAACGGAAGAGGCGCATCGGCTCGTCAACAACCTGAGCGGATCCCTGTCTGATGTGATCGGAACCCTGCACAACAACAAAAGTACGGTAGCCGCCGTCACCAATCTTACCAACGCATTGACGAATCTGGCAAAATTGGCAAAAAGCAAGAAAAAATAGAATACCAATATTTGAAAAATCTTGATTTTTCTATTGTAAATGGTACAATGTATTTTATTGTACAATATCATTTTATAGGAGGTCAGCAAAATGAAAGCTACCGGAATCGTAAGGAAACTGGATACGCTGGGCAGAATCGTTATCCCGATGGAACTGCGCCGCACGTTTGAACTGGAGATCGGAGATCCCATCGAGATTTTCGTGGAAGGAAGCGATATCGTTCTGCGCAAATATCAACCTGCGTGTATCTTTTGCAACGATGCAACGGACATCGTTTCCGTGCACGGGAAAAACATCTGCAAAAAATGTCTTAGCGAAATCAAGGAACTGTAAGAACATTACCGGATTTCAACCGTTTAAAACGACGATGCTTATCGTCGTTTTTGGTTTGAGTCTCTTTCATAAATCCGGTCGATTTCAGCGGAATACCGCCCCTGTTCGTCCCGGACGACCAGCGTCGGCTCCATGTTCAGCTCTTTCCCGCCGTTTTTTACACATTGGACTAAAACGATATTGGGCGCCTCTCCTGTTCTCGGCGCAACGAATCGAAGTCGTTTCGGCTCCAGTCGATGCTTGCGGCAACACCATAGAATATCAACCAGCCGGGAAGGGCGATGCACCAGACAAAAGCTGCCCAAAGGCAAAAGCAAATAGGCCGCCGCCTTGACAAAGTCCTCCAGTGTTCCGGTAGTCTCATGCCTTGCAACCTCCAGATGCTTTGACCGGTTCGCCGGTCCTCCGTCCTTTTCCACATACGGCGGATTGCTGACGACCAGCGAGAATCCCCCCGGCGGGAAATGATCTTGCAGATCCGTCACATCACAGCAGACCCACTCCAGGCAGTCAGTGAGACCGTTCATCCGGCCGTTCCGGACGGCCAGTTCATACGCTTCATTCTGCTTTTCCACGCCGACGATCCTGGAAGCATGGCTCTTATGGTAAAGGATCAACGGGATCACACCGTTGCCGGTCCCCAGGTCCGCAATGATGTCGCTGCTCTTTGCCTGGGCAAAATCAGCCAGAATGACCGCATCGATTCCGTAGCAGAACTGTGTCGGATCCTGGGCCAGTCGATAATCGCCGAACCCGACTCGGTCTATGCGTTCCATGGGTCATCAGTCCTCGCGGCGTTGGGGGGAGCGCCGGCGCTTACCGGAGGCAGACCCGGTGGATCCTGATCTCTTTTGAGGATCTTCCCCTTGTCGCTCGGTTCGATTGCGATTGCGATTTTTCTTTCGCGGCTTGCTCCTGTCCCCTCCTGCCCCCTGCGAGGGCTGTCCTGTCCTGTCGATCTCTTCCTTGCCGTATATGTAGTACTCGGTAGAAAGCTTTTCGGGGCGCTCCTCGGTTTTCGCTTCAAGAACAAGGCGCGTTTTGATTTTGTTTTCCAGAATATTCACATCAAAGACGACGACTTCCCCGTCTCGGGTACGCACCCGGTCTCCGTGCTCGGGCATCCCTTTCTTCAATTCCGTATAAACGGCATTCTCGAACTGCAGACAACACATGAGTCTGCCGCAAATCCCTGAAATTTTCACCGGGTTCAATGAAAGGTTTTGCGTTTTGGCCATTTTGATAGATACCGGTTCAAAATCGGGAAGCCAGGAATAACAGCACAAGGCACGGCCACAGGAACCGATACCGCCCATCATCTTCGTCTCGTCGCGCACGCCGATCTGGCGCAGTTCGATCCGCGTTCGGAACACACCCGCCAGATCTTTGACCAGCTCTCTGAAATCTACTCTTCCTTCCGCTGTGAAATAGAAGATGACTTTTGAATTATCAAACGTATATTCCACGTCGACCAGTTTCATGTCCAGCCCGTGTTTATCAATTTTTTCCTGGCAGAGCGCCAACGCTTCCGTTCTCTTCTGCTGATTCTCTTCGTGATGGGCCCTGTCAGCCTCGTTCGCCCGACGAAGCACCGGTTTCAAGGGAGCGATGATCTCTGTCTCCTCCACATTTCTCGTTCCGTAGGCGACAGACCCGTATTCGATTCCTCTGGCCGTTTCCACGATCACATCGTCTCCTGCGGACAATTCCAGTTCGCCGGGATTGAAATAATAGATTTTCCCTGCTTCTTTAAAGCGGATTCCCGCTACTTTTGCCATATTGATTCCTCCGTAATCCTTCGCTGATCCATGCAAAGGCATAAACTTTTCATCGTATACCCGATATGATATCCGAGTTTCAGAGACTTCCGGGATTCTTCCACTGCGGCGACTGTTTGCCGCAGTCCCTCCGTGGACGGCGACAGCCTTCGCTGATCCGAAAGATCGTTCGTTTTCTTCGTCAAGACAGCTTCCGCGCCGACACCGTGCATCAGCCGCTCTCTCAGTAAATCTTCCGTAACATCCAGAAAATCAAGACAACGGTCTCGATCCTTCAGGAACGGCTCCAAGAGCTCCGCGCGTCGGTAAAACGGACCGCCGGCCGCGCAGAGCTCCACCCAGCGAACGGCAATGTCGAGCAGGATCTCGTCGGTATCCTCTTCCTCCTCCCGGAGTTGATAGGTGATGCAACGGGACAGAATCGTCTCCAGGAGCGCCTCTTTCCGCTCTGCCAGAAGAAGGATGACCGCGGGACCCGGGGGTTCTTCCAGCGTCTTAAGCAGCTTGTTTTGAGCGGACAGGGTCATCGTGTGCGCATCGTCGATCACGACGACCGTACGACTGCCGAAGGGCTTAAATGACAAGGTTTCGATGATCTCCAGTATCGCATCCTTGCGAATGGAGTTTCCGCTCTTCCGTACCCAAAGCAGATCTTCGTGATTCTGGTGATCGATCTTCCGGCAGATCCTGCAGCGCCCGCAAGAGTCGTCGGGAGATTCCGGACAGAGGATCGCCTTGGCAAACTCCAGTCCCAGAGCCGTTCGCTGACGGCTCTGTCCGATCAAAAGATACGAATGGGAGATCTTTCCCCCGGCTAGCGCTCTTTTCAGTTCTGTCGTAACAGTCGTATTTCCGATGATGCTGCTGATGGACATGCCGTCCCCCTTTTAAACGGAATGCCGTGCTGCGAGCCAGACTTCGAATATGCGGCGGATCTCCAGCGCCAAAACGTCTTCACTGACTGCGGCATCCACGACTTTGTATCGATCTGCGTACTGACGGCGAAGCAGCTCATATCCTTCGTTGACTCTGCGGTGAAACGCCAAAGTTTCCTGCTCGAGACGGTCGAAATTGCTGTTCTTCCGTATGCGCTTCAAGCCCGCTTCCGGATCCAGCTCCAAGAAAAACGTGAGATCCGGTTCCAGCCCCTGCACGGCAAATGCGTTGATTTCGGCCACGCCGGCGCCCAATCCTCTGGCATGTCCCTGGTAGGCGATGGAGGAATCCACAAAACGGTCACAGAGCACGATATCTCCACGCTTCAGGGCAGGCCGAATGACCTGGCTCACGTGCTGGGCTCTGGCCGCTGCATACAGCAGCGCTTCCGTTACATCATCCATTTCGGGTGTATTGACATCCAAGATCAAGGCTCGAATTTTTTCTGAAATAAGGGTCCCGCCCGGCTCCCGGGTTTGGACCACCGCATATCCTTTCGCTCGGCAATAATCGGCCAGCTTTTGGATCTGCGTCGTCTTCCCGCTTCCGTCGGGTCCTTCGAATGTAACAAACAATCCGCTCAATGGAATGAACCTCCGCCCCGTCGTCTCTGGTAATCGATTTCGAATTGCTCTTTTCTCCGGCGCTCTGCGAGACGTTTCTCGTGTTTGGCTCGCTTCTCTCGCTGGATATCCAGCACCTCAACCAGGAGCTTGTCGAATAAATAGACGCCAAGCCCCAGAATCGGCAGACAAAGCAATATCATAAATATGTATCGAGGCACCGTATAGATCATGCCATCAGTATAGCATATTCGCAAATAGGATGCGACAGATTCTTGGCGCGGGAGCGGTTGAAGCCATCTGTTGCCCATGATATACTGAGACTGTCCGATGCGAAAAAAGGAGAAAAACATGTTTGACGGAACATACAGCGATACGGTCATCGACCATTTTATGTCGCCGCGAAACGCAGGGACCATGCCCGACGCCGATGCGGAAGGCTCTTTCGGAGACCCCGACTGCGGTGATTATTTGACCCTCTACCTGAAAGTAACAAATTCTGTCATTCGGGAAATCAGCTTTCTCGTATTCGGCTGCGCCGCAGCCATTGCCAGCAGCAGCATGACGACAGTTCTGGCGAAAGGCAGGACGCTGGAAGAGGCCGAAGCGATCACGGAAAAGGAAATCGCTGACGCACTGGGCGGCCTTCCGGAACACAAGTTGCATTGTTCGATGCTGGGTGTTTCCGCGCTGCGCAACGCCATAGAAGCCTATCGAAAAAGCCATCCGGCATGACGAAAGAAAAAACACACTTCTCGGGAAGTGTGTTTTTTTGAAACCGGCAACGACCTATTCTTCCGGGCAGTTGCCCACCAAGTATCTTCGGCGCAAAAGAGCTTAACTACTGTGTTCGAGATGGGAACAGGTGTAGCCTCAATGCTGTAGTCACCGGATTCG
>JAAYDG010000199.1 GCA_012729355.1 Clostridiales bacterium | reverse complement strand
GTGTGGGGTTGGCATTGCGGCTGGCGGCGGCCTTCCGGATCAGGGAGGCGCGCATGCGGTCCAGATCCGCTTCCTTGCAGCGGATCAGGCTGGGATCTTTGGGGAGAACGATGTTCTCTCCGGGCTTGTCTTGAGAGGGATCACCGAAGAAAATGTCGATGCCGTTGTCTCTGGCAAAGTCCAGCTGAGGCTGAATGTGCTTGCCTGCGCCGGTGTATTCCGTTTCGCTGATCACGATCACCGCATCCTCGGGCAACTCCTGCGCCAGCGCGAAGGCGGCCGCCAGAGCGGTATTGCCCGCCGGGCCTCTTTCGATCCCTTCCAGATTGGCCAGCGCTTCGGTGATGTAGAACACTTCGCCTTGCGTCACGTAGACATAGCGATCCATGTAGCGAAGAGGTCTGGCGGCGCTCCTGGGTACGTCGGAGTGGTCTGGATCCGTGGCGTAGGGAACGCCGAAGCCTGTATGGCCCGTGGTGCAGGATTTCCGGTTGAACTGCTTGTCCGAAGCCATGTGCAGCCCCGTCAGGTCGATGGATGCGCCGACGAATTGGGTATTCGTGGCGCCGGCCTTCAAAAGACCTCTGGCGGTTCCGGTGATCATACCGCCGCCCGCGTTGGTGCAGACGACCATTTCCGGATCCTTGCCCAGCTTTTCCCGGCATTGCATAGCGATCTCATATCCGAGCGTCTCCACACCGGCGATGCCGAAGGGAGAATAGAGGGATGCGTTGAAATATCCCGAATCTTCCAGCAGCGACAGAAAACTGTAGAACAGCTCCGGTCCCACGGTCAGTTGGACCACCTCGGCGCCGTAGGCTTCGCAGCGTCTGGCTTTCTCGACGATCTCGGGCTGTCCCACGCCTCTGGAATCGTAGCATTCCTGAACGATGATGCAGCGCAAGCCCTGCATGGCGGCCTGGGAGGCCACGGCGGCTCCGTAGTTGCCCGACGTGGCGGCGATCACGCCTTTGTAGCCCAATTTTTTAGCATGGGCTACGGCACAGGCCGCTCTTCTTGCCTTAAAGCTTCCGGAAGGATTGGCCGCTTCGTCCTTGGCGAAAATACGGGCGCCGAAACCGGGTTTGGCGTACTTTCTGGAGAGCGCGGATAGATTCCGCAGCTCCAGCAACGGCGTGTTGCCCACGCCGGTGAGGCTTTGGATGCGATTGACCTCATCCAGTGTATATCCTGTGGACTTCATCAGTCCTTCGTAGTCGAATTTCACCGAACCGGATTCAAAATCCTGATAATCCAAGCCCAGCGCTGTCTTCATGATTTCGTTGGATCTTCCCATGACGGAAGCATAGTCTTTTGCCAATGCCATTATTCTTCACCTCCGAACATGATCTCTCTGAGCTGCTTGTCGATGTGGATCAGCTCGGGAACAAATTTGCCGTAGCTGTGGGTGTAATAAGGGTTGACTTCAACCAGTTTCCCGGTGGCGATTCTGCCCACAGCTGTTTTTACGGAAACTTGATCCCCGATTTCGGCGTCCTCCTGCAGAAATCCCTTCGTCCACATCTCCAAGGGAACCTTGCTGGTGTCGTCGGGTATTTTCGGCGCTCTTTCTGAAGGTTCAAGCACGATATTGTGGATCCGCACCCATTCACCTTTTTTAATCATCAGACTTCCTCCTGTACTTGTTGCGCAGGGGACGATCGAAACCGCCCCCCTGCTGGATATCCTCGACTGTATTATTTTACGATCTTGCATTCTTCACAGATCTGGTCTCTCATGTCGCCCATGATGGCGCGAGGTACCGGGAGATCGATCATCGTGTGGAGTCCGGGTCTGGCGTTGATCACGTGGGGGATCATGTTGACGCACATGGCGATGGTGCCGATGCCTCCCGGAGTCTCCGGGGAATTGACCATGTTCACGTTGGGGGTTCCCTTGATGATCACATAGTCTCCGGTGTTGACGCCCACCTGTTCGGGTTCGATCTGCTGGGGATGGTCCATATGGATCAGGT
>JAAYDG010000198.1 GCA_012729355.1 Clostridiales bacterium | reverse complement strand
GGATTCCGGGTGTATTCGCCCAGGATGCCGAGACGGACGTTCAGGCGATGTTCGAAGACATGCCGGAAGCGAACTACTGGTCTTATGCCTCCTTGAGCGCAGCTGTGGAAAACGGATTGCTGAACGGCTTCGACGAAGACGGCGCCTCCTACATCAAACCGGATGCTGCTTTGACGAGAGCGCAGATGGCAACCATCGTCAACAGGGCTTTCGGCGCCAAGGTTGCCGCCTCCCTGTCAGGTGTCACCGATGTGCCGTCTGATGCATGGTATGCCAACGAGATGGCCAAGGCCATTCAGATGGGCACCTTTATGAGAGATGCGAAGATGCGGCCCAACGACAGCATCACCCGCCAGGAAGCCTTTGTAGTTCTGGCCAGAGCTTTCCTGCTTAAAGACAAGGATGCGACGCAACTCAATGTATTTTCCGATAAGGCACAGATCGCCTCCTGGGCCCAGCTTGAGCTCAGCGCTATGACGGCAGCGGGCTATATCCAGGGCTCCGGCGGAATGCTTCACCCCGTTGACAGCATCACCCGGGCGGAATTTGCCACAGTCATGGACAACATGGTCAAACAGTACATCGACACAGCCGGAACCTATACGGAAGTTGTGGCGGAAGGTAATGTGGTCATCCGGGTGTCCGGCGTCACGCTGGACGGCGTGGATGTTGACGGCGATCTGGTCATCGGCGACGGCGTCGGCGACGGAGATGCGTTCCTGAACGATATCGCGGTGAGCGGTCGCGCCCTGATCCGGGGCGGCGGCGAAAATTCCGTAGTCTTCAGCGGTTCTGACACCGACGTCCGGAATATCGTGATTTCCCGCAGCGCCGACGGGCGGGTCCGGATCCTCACGGAAGACGGCGCAGTCCTGGCCGAAGCGGAAGTGGCCGGCGACAGCGACGTGATCCTGGAAGGGACCTTCGGAAGCGTTACCGTAGTATCCGATGCCGTTACCGTAACAGCATCGAATGCCACCATCACCGATATAGCGGTTTCGGGCCAGGATTCCATCGTGATCCTGAGCGGCACCACGACCGTTGAAACAGTCACCGTGAGCGGCGACAATTCCGCGATAACCGTAAATTCCGGTGCGACAGTAGACAGCCTGGTGATCGATGCGGAAGGTGTCGATGTGACCAACGAAGGAACCATCGAAGAAACCACCACGACCGGCGAAGAAGAAGAGGAAGAAGAGCCCATCAGCGGTGGCGGCGGCGGTGGCGGCGGCGGTACGACTCCGCAGCTTGCACTGAGTCTTCCCGCAGACCCGGTGAAGTATAACGGTGCTCCGGCAACCGTAACGGACGGGATCTATTCCATCGGAACAGATATCGATCTGACGGAAGTGGACGTGATCATCGGCAACATTCGGACAGGCTTTTACGATGTTACGTTTTCAATCGCAAACAGCACAACAAATGAAGTCATATACACTGTAACGAAGAATGTGCCGGATGCATATCTCACGCTTCTCGACGGTGTCGGCTACGTTACCTTTGCGGATATCGTGGCAAAATTTGATGACCTTGGAACGACGCCTACCGACCTTGACGCCGGTGTGCGGGACGCCTTTGCTGCTATGACGACGGGTCAGGCGTATACAGTCAAGATTCAGTTTGCCGGCAGCGCAGCAGGCACCTTTGAAATCAAGGTTCAGAAAAATTAACGTTTTGGATCGACCGGAACGATAACAGTAAAGCAGACAGAATACATCAAACGAAAAGGGGTGGGCACTCTGCCCACCCCTTTCTACGCAGGAGAAAGCACATATGACCGTATCCAGAAGCCGAGTCATTGGCCTTATAGTGGTTGTCTTTGTAGCCATCGGGGCTTTTTTGGGCTATAACGGATACAAGGCGTTCTTCGGGGGGATCGACAGCGACTACAAGGAGCAGATCAGCCGGGAGATGGAATCGATCACGGAAAACATCCGGCAGGAATTGGATCTGCCGGAGCAGATCCCTGCCGAGCCGGTACCGGTACCCGAAACGGAATCTCCGGAAACACCCCCTGCACAGCCGGCGCCTCCGGAGCCTGCACCGATCGCTCCGGATCCGGACCGGATCCAGGCGATTATCCACAGCTACGAGGGGGGACTTGCCACACTGCAAACCCAGGGCAACAGCGTGATCGACGGACTGATCGGCGATGCCAAAGCCGACTACCAGGCGCTGGTGGCTTCCGGAGCGGGGAAGACCGAATTGTTGAACCTGGCCGTTTCCTACATGGGCAAGGCTACGGCCATGGAAAAGGAAGTGGATGCCGGTTTCAATGCCCTGATGACCGGCCTTTCCGAGGAATTGAAGGCAGCAGGCATGCCCAAAGAAGAAATCGACGCCTATGTGGCGGAGCTGAAGGCTGCCTATAAGATCGAAAAGGACGGGCGGCGAAAAGCACTGCTGGACAAAGCAAAATCCTATTTATAAACTTTGGAAGGATCCAATCGGATGTCAGATATTGAAACGAACAGATACAATAAATACGGGGATCAAATTGCGGTTGACGATGGGTATACCATTCAGGAACTCATCGACATTATCCTTTCCCATATCAAACTGATCCTGCTCATCACGGTGCTGAGCGGCGTGTTGGCTTTTTCGGTGAGTCAGTTCGGTCTTACGCCCTATTATGAATCCAGTGTCAAGCTCTTTGTGAACAACTCCAGGATCGGCCAGGCCGATACCACCAGCATCAGCGACCTCAATGCGTCGGAACGTCTGGTGAATACCTACATGGAGATCGTCAAGAGCAATACGGTACTGCAGAAAGTATCCGACAGCAGCGGAACCGGTCATTCCGTGGCCCAGCTCAAGCAGATGGTGTCCACCCAATCGGTCAAGAACACGGAGATTTTTTACGTTACGGTCACATCCGACGATCCCGCCGGCGCCCAAAAGCTGGCGAACCAGATCGCCAAGGATGCGCCGGCGGAAATCATGGATTTTGTGGAGGCGACTTCGGTAAAAGTGATCGATTATGCCACGCTGCCCACGGAACCTTCTACCCCCAACGTAAAACTCAACACCGCCATCGGATTTCTGTTGGGACTGATCCTGAGCGTTCTTCTCGTCCTGCTGCTGGACATGCTGGATGTAACGATCCGATCGGAAGAAGATCTTACCAAACTGG
>JAAYDG010000197.1 GCA_012729355.1 Clostridiales bacterium | reverse complement strand
TGAATGCCGGAACTGACATCAACTGCTTTCAGCCGGTCACATTTGATGAATTGATGGAAAACAACCGCCAATGGAAGGCGGCGCATGAGGGAGATAAAAAACCGCTATGACCTATATTACAGGCGATACCCACGGCGACTTCGTCCGCATCGATACATTCTGCCGCAGGATGGAGACGCGAAAATCTGATACTATGGTCGTTCTCGGCGACGCCGGTTTCAATTACTATCGTAGCAAGAAGGACGATGGGTCAAAACAATTCGCCAGCAAATTTCCCATAAAATTACTCTGCATCTACGGAAACCATGAGATCAGGCCGCAGAACATCCCAACCTATAAAGAGACGACATACCGTGGCGGTAAGGTGCTCTATGAGGAGGCGTATCCCGATATTCTCTTTGCCATTGACGGTGAAATTTACGATTTGGATGACTTCAAATGCATCGTTATCGGCGGTGCGTACAGCGTGGACAAGTTTTACCGCCTTGAGCGTGGCTTCGGCTGGTGGCCCGATGAGCAGCCTTCGGATGAAATTAAAACAGCTGTAGAGGCAAAACTGAAGGCGCTGGATAACAAGATCGATATTGTCTTGAGCCACACCTGCCCGCTGCGCTATGAGCCTGCAGAGGTTTTTCTGAAATTTATCTCGCAGTATACCGTAGATAAGAGCACCGAGGAATGGCTTGGCAAAATCGAGGAGCGGCTTGACTATCAGAAATGGTATTGCGGCCACTACCATACGAGAAAGAAAATAGACAAGGTGCAATTCATGTTCGAAGACATTGATGTTCTTTTGTGAATGGTAAAATAAACTGCACAGATTCTCGCCAATAGGAATACACACTTTTTCGCCACAAAGTGCACAGATCCTCGCCAATAACTGCTCAGAATCCGTTTCTCTGGTAGAATGAAGCCAGTGAAATGGAGGCGGCAAGAAATGAAGGGATACAGTGTGTACAGCCGGATACAGCAACTCAAAGAAAAAGGATTCAAGAAGGCGGCGGTAGCAAAACAGCTGAATATCAACCGCCGGACAGTGAACCGGTATTGGGGAATGAACGCAGACGAATACGAAAAGAATTCCTCAAATATCTGCAAGGCAAAAGCATTGAACGAATATGAGAATACGATAATCAAATGGCTGAATAACTACCCATCCATGAGTTCTGCGCAGGTCTGCGACTGGATAAAGGAGCATTACAACGCCGATATCAGCGAAAGAACGGTAAGCCGATATGTCAAAGGCCTCCGGCAGGATTACGGCATAAAGAAGGTTTCCGACCCGAGGGAATACGAAGCAGTTCCGGAACTGCCGATGGGACAGCAACTGCAGGTAGACTTCGGCGAGAAATGGATGCGGGACATAGACGGGAACAGGGTTAAGGTATATGTTGCGGCTTTTGTTCTGTCCAACTCGCGCTACAAATACGCCGAGGCGCAGTCAAAGCCATTCAAGACGGCCGACCTTGTCCAGGCATGCCATCGCTGCTTCAGGTACATGGGCGGCATGCCTTATGAGATGGTATTCGACCAGGACAGCCTCGTGTGCGTATCGGAAAACAGCGGGGATATTATTCATACATACGAATTCGAGAAGCTCAGGCAGGAATGCAGGTTCGCCGTGTACATGTGCCGTGGCGCAGACCCTGAGAGCAAAGGAAAAATCGAAAGCGTCGTAAAATACATAAAGGGCAATTTCCTTGAACACCGAATATACGTTGACGACTGTATACTCAACGGCAGCCTTCTTGACTGGCTGGACAGGACCGGAAATGCCAAGATCCACGGCACGACAAAGCGGGTCCCCACCGAGGTTTTCCGGGAAGAGAGAGACTATCTCCGTCCGCTTGCTGTAATTCCGGAAAACAAAATGGCAGTGGTAACAAGGACCGTCCGGAAAGACAATACCGTTGTCTATGGCAGCAACAGATATACCGTTCCCCTTGGAACGTATGCGGCCAATCCGGAAGTGCACTTGGAAGAAAGACATGGAACACTGTATATACAGACGGTTTTCGGTGATGCAATCTGCGAGCACCGGGTATCTACAGGGAAAGGGATGCTCGTACAAAACAGCAACCATCTGAGGGACCGCACAAGCAGCCTCGATAGGGTACAGGATGCACTGGACGAGCTGTTGAACCGGAAAGCTACCGAATTCCTTCAGTCGATCCGCGCAGAAAAATCACGCTATGCGAGGGACCAGTTCAGGGTGATACAAGCGCTGCACGATAAATACGGGCCTGATTCCGTGCTTGAGGCCATAGATTTCTGCAAGGGCAGCCGCCTCTACAGCGCCAACTATATGAAGGATTACCTTGAGCACGCCGCAGTTCCCATGGCGGCAGCAAACATCCCGGCGATACCGGTAAGCGACAAGAAGTATCATGTCACGACTGAGAAGCGCCCGATCGAGGTGTATGTAAAGGCGGGTGCAGGCAGATGAATACCATTCTTGACCGTGTATTGCTGCTTCTCGGGAACCTTCATATGCAGCCGATAGACTTTGAGTCTGTCTATTCCGGCAGAAATGACCTGACACCTCTTGAAAGCATTGAGCTTTTTTTACTTGAACAGCAACGGCTCCGTACCGAAAAACAGGGTGCCCTAAAGAGGAAACGAGCAAACCTCCCCGCCGAAAAAACCCTATCAGCCTTCGACTTCGGATTTCAGCGAAGCGTTTCCAAAGAGCAAATGCTACGGCTGAGTGACATGACATGGGTAGAGCAGGCATTCAACGTGTGCTTCCTCGGCCCGCCCGGAGTCGGCAAGACCCACTTGGCACTGGCGTTATCCGTCAGGGCGCTTGATTTGGGCTATACTGTTGTTTTCGAGACTCTGGATAACCTGATGAAGTATTTGAAAACAGAAGAGATCTCTGGGGCCAGCAAACACAGGATGAGGTATATTCGCAAGGCGGCTCTTGTGGTCGTGGATGAGGTCGGATTTATGCCATTATCGCCGGGAGAAGCAAATCTGCTCTTCGGTTTCGTCTCTTCCATGTCCGAAAGGACATCCCTTATCATTACCTCAAACAAGGGCTTTGATGAATGGGCTGATTTCCTGGGCGACGCGACCATCACTACGGCCATCCTTGATAGGCTTATCCATCATTGCGAGATCATCAATATGACCGGTAACAGCTATCGCCTCGAACACAGAAAATCTATCACTTGAAATCTGTGCACTTTGTGGCGAAAATCTGTGCATTTGTATTGACCGCTTACAATAGTGATACAAAACAACATCTATACGGTTATGACCTAAGTTTTGGCTAACCTCTGCAAGAACATCACACTCATATCCTTTGATATTATCTTTTGAATATCGGCTTATTGCTTTTTCATAGTTGGCCTGGTTTATAAATGTATCACGCATACCAGCATAGTAATCTCGCTCCTGTTCTGAAGCTTGTTTTAAGTCCGAATATAGTTGTTGTGCGTATTCACGCCGTGCAAAGTGGGGGTTAGCGTTGCTGTCAACGGTATTAAACATGGGAATGTTTTTTCCAGTTTCTTGCTCTCT
>JAAYDG010000196.1 GCA_012729355.1 Clostridiales bacterium | reverse complement strand
GGGGCAGCGGGATTCGTCATTTATAAGATGATTCAGAACGGAAAGAAAAACAGTTCAAATCCATAGCGACAAGAAAAACGGCTGCGGCCGTTTTTTTGTTGTGCGTAATTTACAAATAATGGTATAATTGGTATTATATACATGATCAATGAGGTGAAGCATGGAAAAGAACGAACTCGGTCTCTGGGGCGAACAAAAAGCTGTCGGGTATCTGAAGGCGGCAGGATATACCATCGTGGCGCAGAATTTCAGATGCCGGGCGGGAGAGATCGATATCATTGCCGCCGGAGACGCACTTCTTTGCTTCATAGAGGTGAAGACGAGGACCTCCCTTGCATTCGGCCTGCCCTGCCAGGCTGTCGGACGCAAAAAGCAAGATCGAATCAGAAGGGTGGCGCTTGCTTTTCTGCAGCGCAATCCGGTCTACGAGGCGTATGCGCTTCGTATGGACGTGATCGAGTTGTTGTGCCTGCCCCGGGGGCCCTATATTCGCCACGTGACGGGTGCATTTTAACAGGAGGATGCAATGTATGCCAGAGTGAACACAGCGAGTCTCTACGGCTTGGAAAGTCGGGCAGTCCATGTGGAGGTGGATGTGGGAAACGGTCTGCCGGCGTTTTCGGTGGTAGGGCTGGCCAATCAATCGATTCGTGAAGCCAAAGAACGGATCCGTTCGGCGATCGGACACTGCGGATATCAATTTCCTCAAAAGCGGATTACCGTGAATTTATCCCCGGCGAATCGAAAAAAAGAGGGGAGCCATTTTGACCTGCCCATCGCCGTGGGGTTGTTGATGAGCACCGGGCAGATCGCTCCGGAGGGAGATGATTTCTCGGACACCGCACTGATCGGAGAACTGACGCTGGACGGACGTTTGGAACCGGTGGAAGGAGCCCTTCCTCTGGTGATCGGCATGTATAAAAGGGGCGTTCGAAAAATGATCCTGCCGTCGGGGAATTGTCGGGAAGCAGGGCTGGTGAAAGGCGTACAGCTGTATCCTGCAGAAACATTGTTGCAAGCCGGAGAGCATATCTCGGGATTCCGTCGAATCGCACCGGTGGTGGCATCGCGAAGCCATTGGACGGCTTCGCAGGAGCATCTTCCGGATTTTTCCGATATTCGCGGTCAGGAAATGGTCAAACGCGCGGCTGTCATTGCAGCGGCCGGTGCGCATGGGATGCTGATGGTCGGCCCGCCCGGTGTGGGAAAAACCATGATCGGGAAGAGGATCCCCGGAATCATGCCTTCCCTGACGAACCGGGAACAGCTTGAAATCAGTCAACTGTACAGCATTTCAGGGCTTCTTGATTCGGCACGGCCGTTCATTGTCCGACGGCCTTTTCGCGCTCCGCATCACAGTCTTTCCGCAGCCGCCATGACCGGCGGCGGCAGTCGGCCGCGGCCCGGAGAAATATCCCTTGCCCATCACGGCGTACTGTTCTTGGATGAATTGCCTGAATTCGACCGTCGGACGCTGGATACCCTGCGGCAGCCGATGGAAGAAGGTTGTGTCACGATATCCAGGGTGCGGGACGCAGTTACGTTTCCGGCCAAATTTGTGTTGGTTGCTGCCATGAACCCCTGTAGATGCGGATATTACGGCGATCCGGTCAAACCGTGTACCTGCTCGGAAACGGACCGCATGAAATATATCGGAAGAGTGTCCGGTCCTCTGTTGGACAG
>JAAYDG010000195.1 GCA_012729355.1 Clostridiales bacterium | reverse complement strand
GATCCGTTCAAAGGCGGCATTGGCCCCGGGGATTTCCATGCTGCCTCCTTCGTAGGCGTCCATTCGGATCCTGGCATTCGATACATCCACCACAAAACGATCCGGTTCTTCATAAGCCGCCGTTCGATAGTCCGGCTGCGCACCGGTATAGCCGACCGACGCCCGGAACATACCGTCTTCGGCCACAAATTCGATGGACTCCACAGAGGTGAATTCAAATTCCGATTCCTCGGGGGAGTTCACCAAAACCGTTCGCCTGTCCGGATCCCAATCGACAAAAAATCCCAGCGCCTCGGCAACAAACCGGACCGGGATAAACGTCCGGTCTCCCGGCCGGATCTCTGCGGGAACCTCCATACTCTTTTCCTGACCGTTCACCAGCGCAACTTTTTGGCCGATGACAAGTGTGACACTGGTTCCGACGTACGATAGGTCGACCCGTCGCAACACCGGGTCCCACTTCACGTTGGGGTCCACAGCTCCGTCCATCGCTTCGAACAAAGCGCGGACCGGCACGAGAGCCCGCCCTTCAACGATGACCGGCGGTGCGTCACAAACAACCTGCGCGCCGTCCAGTTCCAATGTCACGTCTCCGCCGGCTGCTGCCGATACGAACATGGCTGTGCAGAAAGCCCCTGCAATCAAACACCTTCTTATAATGCTCCGCAAAACATACCCCTTTGATTTGCCAAAAAGAAAAGGCTTCCGCTCAATTGAGCAAAAGCCCTTGGTTGGTGGGAAGTATTGGACTCGAACCAACGACCTCTTGCTTGTCGAGCAAGCATTCTAACCAGCTGAACTAACCTCCCCCAGTCTGGTAGTTATTGTACCGTAAGAATCCATCGAATGCAAGCCATAATTTAGACTTGAATCTCCATAATCCCAAATCCGCCGAACACATCGTAGACTTTGATCGCCGCTCTGCGGGCAGGGCCCGTCAGAAACTCTGCCTCCGTCCGAAGGTCCGCTTTTTCCCGGGCGAACCACTGCTGTGTCTGAAAATTCACGCCGTCGTAATTCCGGTCGATACACCAGTAGTCCACCAGCGCCAGCGGATCCGCTGCCTGGAGTTTTTCCAGTGCTGCTTTTTCCGCATCGGATACGGGCAGGTTCCTGCAGCTTCTTTCGTATTTTGTCAGTCTCACTCTGCACAATGCTTGCCGGGATATCGTTTCCCGGGTCTCCACTTCTGCTTTGACCGTTGCGGAAGTGCTGTTCTTTTCTTTTTCGGAAATGTAATAAACATAAGGCGCATCCATGGACGTCAGTCTTTTTCGCGATGCCGCGATGGCCAGCGGACTGCTGTCGCACACCATAAAACTGCGCCCCATGCGGCAAGCTGCTGCGGCAAGCGTTCCGGATCCCGCAAAGAAATCCGCACAGAGGTCTCCGGGTTTCGTACAGCTCTCCAGCAAAATCTCCAGAAGACGTTCCGGCTTTTGTGTCGCATAGCCTGTGCGTTCATGGGAGGTTCGCCCGACCATATCCACGTCCAGAACGTCTTTCCGATTGACCATGGTATACCAACCCAATTCATCTTTGTATTCTTTTACGCCTTTAAAACGATACGGTTTGAACGCCCGATTGTAAGACTTTTCCTTTTTCGCATGAAAATAATGCCGATTTCCTCCCGCATAGTACAGCAAGGTATCGTGCTTCTTTGCAAAAGATCGGGTGGACACTCCCCCGGACTTGTAGTTCCAGATGATTTCATTGACGAACCGCTTCTGGCCGAACAGCTCGTCCATAATCACTTTTACATAGTGGACGGCGCGCCAATCCAAATGAACGATGATGCCGCCGTCTTCGGTCAACAGTTCCTTCATGTACATCAAACGCAGCGTAAGCATGGAAAGGAATCCTTCCATCCCTCCGCCCCATCTGTCCTGATAGGCATTGCTCTTCATCCCCTTGATCTTTTGTTTTTCCGTGGAGATCCGCACTTCGGCCCGGTAATTGCTTCCGGAATAAAAAGGCGGATCCACATAGATCAGCGATACTTTGTGCAGACCTTCGCCGCTTTTCACCAACCGATGCAGCCAATCCAGATTGTCCCCCAAAATCAGCCGGTTCTCACCGGGAGATCCCATCCTGTCGCTCACGTGGAACGTGGCAGGCACATCCTCCCGCAACGCCCGTTCGTATTCCTGCCGGCACGCTTCCACGATCCTGGGCAGTGAAGCAAGTAAGCTCATTTCCGTCCTCCCGGCGCTCATCGCCTAACCCCAAATACCTGCATATACCACGATCCCGGTCAATCCCGAGATCATCATCACGAAGATCGGATGCACTTTCCATCGAAAGAGAAGGACTGCGCCCAACACAAAGATCCCCACAGACAGCCCATCGGGAAAGGATACTTCCGCAATGCCCAGGCTGACTGCCGCAATCAGCCCGACCACTGCAGGCCGTATCCCTTTCAATGCACCTCGCACATCGCAGTTGTTTTTGAATTTCTGATAAAATATGCTGACGGACAGTGACAGGACAAAAGGGACCGCTACAATGCAAAGCGTGGCCAGGATCCCGGCCAGCGGACCCAGAAGCGTATACCCGACGAAGGTGGAGGCATTGACGGCAATAGGGCCCGGAGTCATTTCCGCAATGGCGACCACATCCACAAAATCCCGAGCGGAAATCCAGCGGTTTTTGTAAACGATTTCGTTCTGCAGCATGTACAGGACGCCGTATCCACCGCCGAAGGAAAAAGCGCCGGCTTTCAAAAAAAACAGGCAAAGCTTAGTGAGAAGATCCATGTTCATCCTCCTCAGCCTGTTCCTCGGGTCTGATACGGCAGATCAAAATGCCGATCAGGGCAGCGGATAGAATCATGATCGCATGGGGCACGCCGAAAAAACGCACCGCAAGAAGTGCAGCAACCGCCATCAGCGCGTTGTACCACCGTTGTAAATGCGCCGAACGTCCCATCCGGACCATGGAATACAACAAAAGGGCACAGACGGCCGGCCTTGCTCCGGCAAAAAAGGCGCGAACCCACGGATGGCTCGTGAGATCGGAGAATATCGAAGCGATGATCAGGATCACAATGATCGACGGCATGATCGCCCCGAAAACCGCCGCAAAGGCCCCGGCAACTCCTTTCATTTTATACCCCATAAAAGCAGCTCCGTTGACCACGAGCGGACCGGGCAGCCCGTTGACCAGGGAAATCGCATCCAGGCATTCTTCATCGGTGAGCCAGCAGCGTTTCGTCAACTCCTCCTGCAGCACGGGAAGCATGGCGTACCCTCCGCCGATGGTAAACAAACCGACTCGAAAAAAGGTTTGAAAGATGTTCCAAAGCATGTGTCGTCTCCTTGATCGATAGATCCTTTTCTACAATATACCATATTTCCCTTGCATCGGGTATGCCGAACGGCGTAATATATACGTGAACATCAATGGTTTATAGGTAGACGGAGCGTTTCCGTCGAAAAGAACATGCGAGGAGAAACTATGAGCACCATCAAAAATGTACCTACGATCACCGACCCGATCATCGAAACGTACCGCTCCATGATCGGCCACAGAGCGCTCTGGATGTACCTGATGCTGGACGAGGCAAAAAAAGCGGGACTCACGGATGATTTCACCGAAAAAGCGATTTATCGCTGCGGGATCATCCACGGAGAAGGCACCTCCAAACCGGCAAATACAAAGAGCCTGAAGAACCTCATGAAGGAATCCTTTAAGGAAGAGATCGGTCAAAAGGTATTCGAAATGGACATCGTCGAATGCACGGACGATTACTTTGCCGTGGATTTCCATTACTGCCCGCTGGTTGCCGAATGGAAGAAGCAAGGGGCCTCCGACGAGGAAATGCCTCGACTTTGCGAACTGGCCATGATGGGAGACCGGGGGATCGCCGAAGCCTACGGCTGTGATCTGGAACTGCCCCAGACCATCGCGGAAGGCGCGCCGACCTGCCAGATCCGTTTTCTCAGAAAGAAATAACACTGGATCCGTTCAAGGAAAAAACAGCACCTGCAGGGGTGCTGTTTTTTATTGTTTATAAAAAGTCTTGAGGAAATGAACGACGATCCGCGCCGTGAGACCCCAAATAGAAAATTCGCCGTAGGTCCAGATGGGAACGTTGCTTCGTCCTTTGATCCACTCGTACTTATGGGGAGAATCGACCATATGGTAGGGAAAATCGTCCTTGATATCCGCCAATACATTGAAATCATAAATATACGGTGCGTTGTCCAGAAAAAAACGAACAGGCACCAGGAACACCTGTTCCACTTCGTCTTCCTGAATCTCGATGTTAGGCAGATCGCTGTGTGCGATTTGACCGATAAATGTGTGGATCGTAACGCCCGTATAGTTGTGCAGCGTATCGAACTGTCCCAAAAGGGTCACTCGATGGGGCGGCAGTCCCAGTTCCTCCTCCATTTCTCTCAGTACGGTACGCTCCGGCTTCTCTCCCGGATCGATCCGCCCCCCCGGAAAGCATACTTCGCCGCCCTGACGGATCCCGTTGGCCCTTTTCTCAAAAAGGAGGTATAAACCATCTTCTTTTTCCACGAGCGGGATCATTACCGCACTGGCCTGCTCCACCTCGATGATACCGGGTTTGCGGCCGTCCAGCTTTTCCTTGATTTCCCAAGCGTTCATCTATGCTCTTCCTGTTGTCAGTTTAAGATTTTATACTGGTGTATATAACTGCCCATGTTTTCGATGTCCTGGCTGACGCTGACAACAAAGTCCGGGCCGTGTTTTTCGGATATGCTGGCCAGCCGCCCCAGGAATTCCTCCAGGTCTTCCAGTTTTACATCAGCGTGTTTGAGAATACTGTCGATGAAGATCACCTCGATATCGTGATCCTGACTGATGATCCCATAAAGAAAGCCGATGTACTCGTCGATATTCGTTACGTGTTCAAAGTCTTCCATGCACACCACCCGAATACGATACTTCAAATCGTACATCAGCCTGTGATTTTTGTTGATGAACACAACGCTTCCGTTGACCTTGTCCAGGCTCGCGTTGGCCATATCAACCATCCTTTTGGTTTTACCACTGCCTTTGTGGCCAATGAGTAACTTCACCATGATGATCGCCCCCTTTGCATTTTTGATCTATCTTCAATTTTTTTATAACGCCGGTTGTTCCATTATTATACATGACCCTGCTATCTCCCACAAGGAGTACCCGACATATTTCAAGAATTATTTCGCCTGAGTTGTCCGCAGGCTGCCGCAATGTCCGCACCCAGCTGTCGCCGGATGCTCACCGGAATGCCACCGTCCTCCAGGATTCCCGCAAACCGCACGGCCTGCTTACGGGAGCTTCCCTGCATGCCGATCTCGTCCACCGGATTCAACGGGATCAGGTTGACGTGACAGAGCATGCCGCGAAGCAATTCGGCCAGACGGTGCGCTTCGCCTGCCCCGTCGTTCTTTCCTCCGATCAAAGCATACTCGAAGGTGATACGCCGTCCGGTCTCCCCGGTGTACTGCCTGCAGGCATCCATCAACTGGGGCAGCGGATAGGCTCTCGCCACCGGCATCAGCGTTTCACGCTCTTCCTGGGTGGCGGCGTGAAGAGAAACGGCCAGGTTGGCCTGAGGAAAATCTTTTCCGAACCGAAGGATCCCGGGAACCAGTCCGCAGGTGGAGACTGTCAAGTTGCGGTAGCTCATGCCCACTCCTTCCGGATCGTGGATCGTTCGAAGAAACTCCGCCACTTCTTTATAGTTGTCAAAGGGCTCCCCCATGCCCATCAGCACCACGTGATTCACCGGCTCTCCGGCCCGATTCCGGCAGACGAGATACTGAT
>JAAYDG010000194.1 GCA_012729355.1 Clostridiales bacterium | reverse complement strand
CGGCTGGAAGAACTGGAGGCGTTTATCCGGGAGATCCGGCGCAACTACAAAGACGAGATCTCCACGGAGGTCTTGTTTGACGGCATCTACGAAGGGATCTTCGACGCGCTGGACGATCCCTGGAGTGTGTACTATCCGTCTCGGGAGACGGCCGAGCGGCTGATCGAGAGCATCACGGGGGACTACAGCGGTGTGGGCATCACCATGACCGAATCCGCGGGACGGGTCCTGATCACCACCGTCGTAGAGGACGGACCGGCGGATCGGAGCGGCGTCAAGAGCGGCGATACTATCGTGAAGGTCGACGGGATCGACACGGCGGCCATGCCCCTGGAGGACGTGTCCCTGCTGGTCCGCGGAGAAGAGGGGACCACGGTAACGCTCACGGTGGAGCGCGCCGGCGCATTCAAAGTCTTTACCATGGCGCGGGAAATGATTCGGACCGCCTCGGTTTTCTACGAAATGCGGGAAGACGGGATCGGGTATATCCGGATCTCCTCTTTTGACAGTAACACGGACAACGAATTTACCCTGGCCCGCTTGACTCTGCTGAACAAAGGCGCCCGGAGCCTGATCATCGATGTGCGCAACAACGGCGGCGGCCTTATGGCGCCGGCTTTGACCATCGCAGACCGGCTGGTCCCCTTTGCGGGAACGCTGGCCCACTACGAGAGGCAAGGGAAAATACTGGAGACGGTCTCATCTTCGGTCAACTATACCAAGAAGGTCCCCCTGGCAGTTCTCGTCAACGAAAATACGGCTTCGGCGGCGGAGTGCTTTGCCGGCGCCCTGCAGGACAATCACGTGGCTCAAATCATCGGACGCACCACCTACGGAAAAGGTGTGGCGCAGACGATTTCAGCCACGGCGGACGGCGCCGCCTACAAGCTTTCGATTTTCTACTTTCTGACCCCGAATCGGCGTCGCATCGACGGCGTGGGGATCGTGCCCGATCAGATCGTTCACGGGAGCGCCGGTCTTTCGGAAGAAGAGATCGTTCAACTCCGCGGCACGCTGGCCCCCATGGGGGAGAATGTCAAATACTTTGCCGGCCAGATGGGGCTGAACGTGTACGGCGCCCAGCAACGACTCCGCTATGTAGGCTACGAAGCGCCTCTGAGCGGGATCATGGACGAAGCGACGCTGGAGGCGGTCAAGAAATTTCAGGCCGACGAGAAGCTCTATCCCTACGGGGGACTGGATTTTACCACGATGAAAGCATTGGCGACAGCCTTCGAAGCCTACCTGTTCGGCGGCGACGAAGATCTGCAGCTGGAAGCAGCTGTGAATTGGCTGAATCAATAGGAGGAAAGAAGGCGTAAGATGTACGAAGAACTGAAGCAACAGGCAGCGGCGGCTGCAAATGAAATCATTCGGCGGGCAAAGCTGCAGCCGGGAGACATCCTGGTGGTGGGCTGCTCTTCCAGCGAGGTGATCGGGAAGAAAATCGGCTCGGATTCCAATGAGGATGTCGGGCGGGCGCTGTTCACCGGAATTTGGGAAGAGGCAAAAAAAGCCCGGTTATATGTCGCCGCACAGTGCTGTGAACATTTGAACCGGGCTTTGATCATGGAAGCGGCGGCCGCCGGGGCGTACGCCCTGCCCCCCGTGAACGTGGTGCCGCAAAAGAAAGCCGGCGGCTCTTTTGCGACGGCCGCCTACGCCGCCTTCGACCATCCGGTGGCTGTGGAGGAAATGCACTGCGCCAAAGCCGGTCTGGATATCGGCGACACCCTGATCGGCATGCACATGGACAAAGTCTGCGTGCCTGTACGTCTGTCCGCGCGCAAGCTGGGCGAAGCCAATCTGGTCGCCTGCCGCGTCCGCCCCAAGTTCATCGGCGGCGAACGGGCCCTCTACGACAAAGACCTGGGCTAGAAGGTCTCCCGCAGGGCAGCATCGGCGATGCGGGCGATGATGGCGGCAGTCTCACTGCGGGAGATGGTTTCTCCCGGATGGTAGGAATGATCTGTGTAGCCCGTGAGCACACCGGCCCGATAGAGGGCGAAGATTTGGTGGCTGTATGGTGTGGCTGCGGTCACGTCGGGCAGCGCGGCCACGGTGTTGATCTGCTCCAGGGCTTCGCCGGGTACGGCGGAAGCCAGGATGTAGGCCATTTCGCCCCGGGTGGCCGGACGGTCGTAGTCGGCGAAATCGCCGTCACGGAGGATGCCGTTGGCGATGGCGTAGTTCACGTATACGCTGTACCACACCGGACCCTGATAGAAGTCGCCGGATTCGCCGCGATAGATATTGTGAAGGCGGGCGGCCATGGCGATCACTTCCGACAGTTTCACGTCACCCTCGGGCAGAAATTGTCCGCCGGAACTTCCTTTCATCAGGCCGATGCGGACGACCTTCTCCACATAAGAATCGTACCAGGCTGTCTCGTTGTAGGGCATATCCAGGAACATGCCTTTTGTAAAAGGAATTTTTGACACAAAGTTGTGCAGGCCTTCCACTTCCACTTCCGGGAGCTCTTCGCGCCGGGCGTCCAGGATCAGTTCCCGCAGGCCGGGCCACTCGTAGGACGCCGCCGGATCCAGCGTTCCTTTTTCCAGGAAGTGCTCGATGGCGTCATCGTTCAGCGCCAGGACGAAAGGGAATCCGATGCCGGTGTACTGCAAGGCTTCGGCGGCCTGTGCCTGGGCTTCGGAATAGAAGACGAATCCTGTATTTCCCATGGAATAGGGCACGGTGATCACCGCGGTGTAGAGTCCCGGTCCTTCAAGGAAGTGGACCTCGGCGCTGTCAGGCGTAAAGACAGTCGTTCCGCCGTCGATAGGCAGGAATCCGTAGGAATACAGATCCTTCCACCCGACGATCTGCGTGGATCCGGTAAAAAGCCAGGCGCCGTAGCGGCGGATCCTGGCGCTCATGGCCGAATAGTAGCACTGATCGTCCCATTTGTCGTTGGGCAGATAGACCACCTGCACGGCGGCGTTGGCGGTTCCCTGAACGGTTTCCAGCACGGCTTCCACGCTGCCCAGATAGTTGGGAAGCGTGAGCGTCGCATCCAGCACGTCCGCCTGATTGGTGGGATCTCCGATTTTCAGCGTCTTTGTTTCGTAGCGGATAGTCCCCCCGGTCTCCGCAGCCAGCACTGTCATCCGGTTCCCCAAAACCAGCGTCAGTACCAGTAAGAGCAGCATCGTTTTCTTCATCATCTCTCTTCCTCCCGTTCGGGCCTGCGGCCCGTTCTTTGATTCCACCGGCACCCTACCCCAGATACAGGTTGTTGGTGGAAAATTCTGCTTCGCAGGTCGTGTCAATGGACAGGTCGTGGAAGATCTGGTCGTCCGCATCGCTCAGGATGGCGGTGCAGTGGGCCCGGCAGCCCGCCAGGTCCTTCAGTTTGTCCACGGCCATGGTCGCAATGGGGTTGACTGCGGCCGATATGGTCAAAGCCGACAGCACTTCCTCCACCGTCAGCGAAGATTTTTCTTTATTCAGGATATCCGTTTTCAAATGCTGCAGCGTGGCCAGCACATCCGGTGAGATGAGCAGCACGTCGTCGGGAATGCAGCACAGCATCTTGATCGCATTCAGGAGCAATGCGGCCCCGGCTACCATACGCCGGGAACTGCGGCCCGTCACCATGCGCCCATCGGGCAGTTCCAACGCCATGGCGATCAGGTTTTCGTAGCGCGGATCCATTTTTCGTTTCCGCTCCGCATATTCCAGCGCCGGGGTCACGACCCGGCGATCCTCGGGGGACAGACCCATCTCATCCATGAGCAGCTTGGCTCTGTTCAACCCGTCGGAGGGGATCAATCCTTTCTTGTAATCCACGCAGGCCAGAAGATATCGACGAATGATCTCCTGCTTGGCGGCGTCCCTGCAGACCTCGTCGTCTGTGATGCAGAAGCCCGCCCGGTTCACACCCATATCCGTGGGCGAATTGTACTCGGATGCTTCGCCGGTGATCTTCTCGATGATCCGCTTCAGGACGGGAAAGATCTCCAGGTCCCGGTTGTAGTTCACCGCCGTCTCGCCGTAGTGGTCCAGGTGGAAGGAGTCGATCATGTTCACGTCCTTCAGATCCACCGTAGCCGCCTCGTAGGCGATGTTCACCGGATGTTTCAGCGGCAGATTCCAGATGGGGAAAGTTTCGAATTTGGCATAACGGGCTTTGACGCCCCGGAGATTTTCGTGATAGAGCTGGGAAAGACAGGTGGCCAGCTTGCCGGATCCCGAACCGGGTCCGTTGATGACCACAAGAGGTTTGGTCACTTGGATAAAAGGATTTCTTCCGTATCCCTCTTCGCTGACGATGGTGTCCACGTCCGTGGGATACCCCTTGGTAAAATTATGCTGATAGGTCCTGATGCCCCGGCGTTCCAGCTTGCTGATAAACGTATTGACTGCAGGCTTGTCCTCGTAGCGGGTGATCACCACGCTGTTGATGGCCAGTTCATAGCTTCGAAAGGTGTCGATCAGGCGCATCACTTCCAGATCGTAGGTGATGCCGAAATCCTGGCGGGTCTTGTTGGTGAGAATGTCTCCGGCGTAGATGCAGATGATGACCTCCGCGTGTTCCTTCATCTTTGCCAGCAGCTTGATTTTGGCATTCTCGTCGAATCCGGGAAGGACGCGCATGGCGTGTTTGTCGTGGACCAGCTTGCCGCCGAATTCCAGGTAGAGCCGCTCTACCTTCTTCTCGTTGATCCTTTCCAGGATATACTTGGATTGCTCTTCTAAATACTTCTCTGCGTCGAAGCCCGGTTGCATGGACTACCTTCTTTCTGTGGGTGAAATTTTGAGAACTATCGTACGCTTCAGTATATCAAAAGTGTATTCCACCCGCAACGGCTCCCGGGACTTTTCGCGGAAAGTTGTTCCGGCCG
>JAAYDG010000040.1 GCA_012729355.1 Clostridiales bacterium | reverse complement strand
GCTTCTTCCGCAAGAAAAGAGTCTGTTTCGATGATCATGGAGGCTTCCTGTCCCTTGTGGGTCCGGGAGAGGTTCAGGGTAGCGATATTAATGTGATTCTCAGCGAGAATGCCTGCCACAGCAGCCACCACGCCCTCCACATCTTTGTGCCGAGTGATCAGCGTGTTGTAATTGCCACTGAAGCGGACTTCAAAGCCGTTTACCTCGGTGATCACCACTTCTCCCCCGCCTACAGAGGAGCCTGTCACTTCAGTGGTCTGGCCGGTTCGGGTCTTTAGGACGAACCGAACTGTATTGGGGTGGACCATCCCCAGATCGGCGGGAATGAATTCATAGGAGAGTCCTTTTTCTTCGGCCAGCGCAAAGGAGGTTCGAAGCCGGGTATCGTGGGGATCCAAACCCAAAATTCCCGCCACCAGAGCCCGGTCGGTGCCGTGTCCCCGGAAGGTCTCCCTGAAGGATCCGTGGAGGTGGAACTCCGCGGAAACCACCTCTCCGCCGGCAAAAGCGCCGGCGATCCTGGCCAGCTTGGCGGCGCCGGCGGTATGGGAGCTGGAAGGGCCGATCATGATCGGCCCGATGATATCGAACAGACTGTTGACTTTTTTCATAGGTTCCTCCCCATCCCGGAGGGATGCAGCGTTGAGGATGTGTGACTATTTGATTCATTATAACAAAATACGACCCTTTGGGGGTCGTATTTCGGAATCGTTATTCGTTAAAGTTTGATTTTGTTAAGAGCCTGGTCCAGATCCTGGATCAGATCATCTACGCTTTCGCATCCGATGGACAAGCGGACCTGGCCGTCGAAAATGGATACGGCGTGCCGCTGTTCCGGCGTCATGTCGAAGTGGCTCATGGAGGGCGAGTGCTGGATCAGGGAGTCGATGTTGCCCAGACTGGTTGCCAGACTGATCACTTTCACCGATTCCATGACTGTGGCAGCGCCTTCCTGGCCGCCTTTGATATCGACGCTCATCATACCGCCGAAGCCGCGCATTTGCTTTTTTGCGGTCTCGTGATATTTCCCGAAGGAGGGGAGGCCCGGATAATAGACTTTGTTGACCATTTTGTGTTCTTCCAGGAACTTCGCGACCTTCAGACCGTTTTCGCAATGGCGCTCCATGCGGAGTCCCAGCGTTTTCATGCCCTGCATCAGCTGCCATGCGGCAAAGGGATCCAGCACGGACCCGAAGCACTGCAGGAACGGCATGCGGCAATGGTCGATAAACGCTCTGTTGCCGGCGATCACGCCGGCCAGGACGGTGCCGTGTCCGCACAGATATTTCGTTGCGCTGTGAACGACGGCATCGGCGCCCAGGTCCAGAGGATTCTGGAGGTAAGGCGAAGCAAAGGTACTGTCTACGATCATCGTCACGTCCTTCTGGGCGTGAGCGATTTCAGCGATGGCGGCGATGTCCGTGATCTTGAGCGTGGGATTGGCCGGCGTCTCGACATAAATGACCTTGGTGTTGGGACGCATGGCCTTCTTGACGGCTTCCGGATCTGTCGTATCGACGATGGAATACTCTACGCCATAGTGAGGTAAAATCTTGGTGAAAAGCGCGAAGCTACATCCGTAGATAACGTCGCCGAAAATGATGTGGGATCCGGCTCCCAGCTTCGACATGGTGGCGATGGAAATAGCTCCCAGACCGCTTCCCGTGGCCAGCGCTGCCTCAGCATGCTCCAGACCTGCGATCTTTCTCTCCAGTTCGGCAACCGTGGGGCTTCCGAAACGTGTGTAAGAGAATCCGGCATTTACGTCCTGGTTCAGGCGAACCGCTTCTTTGAAATTTGGCAGGACGTAGGTGGATGTCTGATAAATCGGGCTTACGTGCGATCCCGTAACGGGATCGTGAAATTGGTGTTCGTGTAAAACTCTGGTATTGAAATCCATAATAACACTCCTCTCGTGTGTGTTCGTTTTACGGTCGCCACGATTATAGTACCATGCCGTCGGGGGATCTGGCAACCCGGAAACAGGACGGATGCAATGATGAGCGGGAAGACCGAAATATCCCGCCGCGCTCGATTACAGTCTAATGTGTCCCAACGCTTGATCCAGATCTTCGATGAGGTCGTCCGCATCTTCCAGGCCCACGGAGATTCGCACCTGATTATCATAAATTTCCACTGCGTGACGCGCTTCCGGAGTCATGCCCGCATGGCTCATGACCGGAGAATGCTGGATGAGGGAATCCACAGTTCCCAGACTGGTGGCCAGTCCGAAGATCCGGACATTGTCCATCAGGGTGGCAGCTCCGTCCATGCCGCCTCGGATATCGGCGCTCATCATCGCCCCGAAGGAACGCATCTGTTTCTTTGCAACGTCATGGCTGGGGTGGGCAGGCAGACCGGGATAGTAGACTTTTTCCACCATGGGATGTTCCTGCAGGAACGCGGCGATTTTCATCGCGTTTTCACAATGACGTTCCATGCGCACCGCAAAGGTCTTGAGTCCCTGCATGACCAGCCAGGCCGCAAAGGGGTCGATCGTGGAACCCAGCGTCTGCAGGTAGGGCGCTCTGCAGCTTTGAATGAACTCTTTTGTTCCGCAGACAACACCGGCAACAACGGTTCCGTGACCGCAGAGATATTTCGTCAGGCTGTGGACGACCACATCGGAGCCCAGGAGCGCCGGGTTCGTGCTGAACGGCGTCGCAAAGGTATTATCCGTGACGACAGTGATTCCGTCCCGTTCGTGAGCGATTTGAGCGATTGCCTGGATATCCACGCATTTCAGTGTCGGATTGGCCGGCGTTTCGATATAGACCATCTTCGTATTGGGCCGAAGCGCTCTTCGAACGGCCTCCGGGTCTTTCATATCTACGATCGTATGCTCGATTCCGAATTTGGGAAGGATCTTCGTAAACAATGTATGCGTGCATCCGTAGATCACGTCTCCGAAGATCAAATGGTCGCCGGAAGCAAGTAAGTTCATGGATGCCAGGCTGACAGCGCCCAGGCCGCTGGCGCAGGATACGGCCGCCTCGGTGTGCTCCATTGCGGCCAGTTTGCACGAGAGCTCATACTCCGAAGGATGCTTCGTTCTGGAATAATGAAATCCGGGATCTCCGGGCTTGTTTGCTTCCACGGCGGCGGCATAATCCGGCAGAATATAAGTCGTTGTCTGATAAATGGGACTGATATGAGCCCGGGTGACCGGGTCTACACCTTGCCCCTCGTGGATCACTCTTGTGTTGAATTTCATCATGCTCTCCTTTCGTGCGCGGGAACTATGGAATCTGTGTAAAAAAGTATAGCACAAAAAATCCCGGCGTTTCAATTTCCGCTTACGTACGTGATCGTAAAATCGTGGAATTTCTTCATGATCGGCGTAAACGGGCGGCTTTTTTTCCAGATGAGCTGATAGATCCGCCGGATGCCCGGGTCGGAGATCCGGACGGGCACCACGGTGTCGTTGTCCAGCCAGCGAAGGGCATACTCCGTGGAAAAGGAGATACCGTATCCCTGGGCCACCATCTGTTCCCGGAGCGTGTAGTCGCATTCCAGGGCGATCCTTGGAGAAAAGCCCGCGTCGCGGCACAGCTTGTCGGTATATTGCTGAAAGCTGTCCGAGTGGTTTCGGGCCACGATATACTCGTCCCTGAGGTCGGCCATCCGGACCGATTCTTTGTGGGCCAGGGGATTGTTCGGGTGGACTACCACGTACACATCTCCCCGGGCAAACACCACGGAGTCGAACAGCGCTTCTTTTTCCGTGTGGTTGCCGTCCCCCAGCGTGCCGATGTGGAAGTCGATCTCCTCTCTCAGCAGCTGATCGATGTAGTCGCTGCTTTCGATGGACCGCTGTCCCAGCGTGATGTTGGGATTCGCATTCAAAAAATCCCGGGTCAGATCCTGCCAGACGTAAGGGGTCTGAATGCCGATGAGCACCTGATTTTCGTAGTGGCCGTACATCTTTCTCAGCTCGTTGCCGCCGCGTTCCAGTGCGGAAAAGACTTCATCCACGTGGCGTAAAAACAAGCTGCCGTAGGCGTTGAGGCGGATGCTGCGTCCCGTCCGGTCAAAGAGCGGAACGCCCAGCTCTTTTTCCAACTTTTTGATCGTAAGGCTCAGGGAGGGCTGAGAGATATAAAGTTTTTCCGCTGTCCGGGACATGTGTTCTTCTTTGGCCAGCGCTTGAAAGTACCGTAGCTGAAGCAGTTCCATCTCAGACATCCTTTCCATAAATTCAAATAAATCAGCTTATCAGTATTGTACGGTTGATAGACTTGCAATTCAAGTATATTCTATAACAGAAGAGAAGCAATTGATATTGCTGAGCAAATAACGGAAAGATCGGATGAGATGATCACGATACCCCTCCCTTACCATAAAGATATCGCACCTTTGGCGGTACCCAGAGAGAATTTCAAGGCACTGATCGCACCGCGGAACGGCAACGGTAATTTTTCCCGTTCCGAAGAAGAGATCCTGCGGGAAGCGCTGACTGTTCCCCTGGGAACGCCCCTGCTGCGGGAGCTGGTTCGGGGGAAAAAACGCATTACCCTGGTCACCAGCGACCACACACGGAACATGCCCAGCCGAAAAACGCTGCCGATTCTGCTCGAAGAGATCCGCGCCGGGAATCCGGAGGCGGAGATCACTTTGCTGATCGGCACGGGACTCCATCGTCCCACCACGGAGGCGGAACAGCGGCGGATGTTCGGAGACGATCTCGTGGACCGGGAGACCATTCTGGTGAACGACGCGTTCCGTTCGGAGGACTTCGTGGATATGGGAACGCTGCCCTCCGGCGCATCCTGCCGGATCCACAGAGCTGCGGCAGAAGCCGACCTCCTCGTAACGGAAGGCTTTATCGAACCTCATTTCTTTGCAGGGTTTTCCGGCGGACGCAAGAGCATTTTGCCCGGTATTTGTTCTGCGGAGACCGTCAACGAAAACCATTGCTTCGATGCCATTGCCCACCCCCGCAGTGCCGCCGGCATCCTGGCCGGCAACCCCATTCACGAAGATATGGTCGCGGCAGCGAGACTGGCCCATGTCGCATTCATATTCAACGTGACGCTGGATCACAGCAAACGGATCTCCGGTGCTTTTGCCGGAGACCTGGAAGCCGCTCACCTGGCCGGCGTGGCGTTTCTGACCAAAGAACTCCGCTGCGACGCAGTACAGGGAGATATCGTAGTCACTTCCAACGGAGGTTATCCCCTGGATCAAAATCTGTATCAGGCCCCCAAAGCGGTAGCCACAGCGGAAAAGTGTGCAGGGGAAGACGGGGCGATCATCATGTTTGCCTCCTGCAGCGACGGCATCGGCGGAGAACGCTTCGAAGAAGTGATGCGCTGGGGAACGCCGTCGGAAATAGAGCGGAAGATGGCCGCGATCCCGCCGAAGGAAACCATTCCCGAGATGTGGTGCGCCCAGGTCTATGCGCGGATCCTGCAAAAGCATCCGGTGATCCTCGTTTCGGATTATCCGGATTCCGATGCAATCCGAGCCATGAATCTGATCCCTGCGAAGAGCGGACAGGAAGCCTTGGATATCGCATTTCAATTGAAAGGAAGCGACGCTTCGGTGGTGGTGATCCCCGATGGCGTGTGCACATTGATCGTATAGAGGGAGAGCCGGCCATGGAAGAGTTTTTTGCGTTACAAGTCCACCTCAAAGACAACGTGGCCACGGTCTTTGCCTCGCCGGAAAAAGGCAGCTGCGTCCGGGTGGACGACAGCAACGGTGCCTCCCGAAAAATAGAGATCAAAGACGACATTCCCTATGGGCACAAGATCGCTCTGACGGAGATCGCCGAAAGAGAAAAAATCTTCAAATACGGCGAAGTGATCGGCCTGGCCGTAAGGAACATCGAGGCGGGAGAGCACGTCCACGTGCACAACGTGGCCAGCCTGCGGGGCCGGGGCGACCTGGCGGCGGAGATTGCCGGGGAGGATCGGCATGACATTTAACGGATATCGACGCGCAGACGGAAGCGCAGGAAGCCGGAATCTGGTGGGCGTGATCCCCACGGTGGTCTGCGCCAACGATGTAGCCCGGGCGATCGTCGGGCAGGTGCAGGGATGTGTCGGATTTTTCCACCACCAGGGATGCTGTCAGTTGCCGCCGGACCTGGAGCGGGTGACGGACACGCTGCTCAATCTCGGCAAATCGCCCAATCTGGGCGCCGTCCTTTTGGTCAGTCTGGGATGTGAAGGCACGGATACCGATCGTTTGTACCGGGAACTCCAAGCTTTCGGAAAACCGGTGGAGATCGTGCGCATCCAGGAGTCGGGCGGGACCAGCAAAGCCATGGCAGCCGGAACGGATGCGGCGCAGAAGCTGCTCCTGGAGATTTCCGGCCGGCAACGCGTCCCCTGTGATCTGTCTGATGTGATCCTGGCCATCAAGTGCGGTGGTTCCGACGCCACCAGCGGCATGGCCTCCAACTGCGTCATCGGCTATGTGGCCGACAAGATGGTGGATCTGGGGGCGACGGTGGTATTCGGGGAGACCACGGAATTCATCGGCGCAGAGCACATTCTTGCAAAGCGAGCTATCGATGAGAACGTGGCCGAAGATATTTTTCGCATCGTCAGGGAAATGGAGCATCGGGCCGAATCTCTGGGCTGCGATATGCGAAAGGGGCAGCCCACACCGGGGAACATCGCCGGCGGTCTTTCCACTATCGAGGAAAAATCTCTGGGCGCCATCATGAAATCCGGCACCCGGCCGATCCGGGGCGTTCTGGCTTATCCCGAATCGGCAACCGGACGAAAGGGTCTATGGATCAAGGACAGCCCCGGAAGAGAACCCGAGATTCTCACCGGCATGGCTGCCACAGGAGCACAGTGCATGCTGTTTTCCACCGGTCGAGGCGCACCACAGGGTTTTCCCAGCATGCCGGTGATCAAGATTTGCGGAAATCTGCACACCTACGAGCGCATGGCCAACGACATGGACATCAACGCAGGCACCGTCATTCTGGGACAGAAATCGGTGCGGGATGTAGGTGAAGAAGTCTTTGCGCTGATGCTGGAGGTCCTGAACGGCCGTCAGACAAAAAATGAAGCACTGGGATATTTCGGTTCCATCGATATCCATACTTTGGGACCTGTAATATAAAGACAGACACTGTCTGTCCGTCAATCGTCATCCTTTATTGTGAACATATTTCAGGAGGAAAAAAATGAGTAAAATCGACTTAAAAGGCGCAGGATTCGCCACGACTGCCATCCATGCGGGACACTCCAGAGATCCGGAATACGGCGCTCTCGCGACACCCATCTTTCAGACATCCACCTATTGCTTTGACACGGTGGAAGAGGGCGGCGACGTCTTTGCCGGAAAGACATCCAAATACACCTATGCGCGTACCGGAAACCCCACGGTCCGTACTTTCGAGAAAAAGATTGCCACACTGGAATGTGCGGAAGACGCCATTGCTACCGGTTCGGGCATGGGCGCCATCAGCTCTGCGCTGATCGGTCTGCTCAAGACCGGAGACCACGTGGTTACCGCAGACACGCTCTACGGATGTACCGACGTGGTGATGAGAGAGATCCTTCCTTCTTTCGGCATCGAAACCACCATGGTGGATACCTCTAACATCGAAAAAATCGAAGCGGCCATCAAGCCCAACACGAAGATCATTTACTTCGAAGCGGCGGCAAACCCGACTATGAGAGTCACCGATGTGGCGGCGATCGCTGAATTGAAGAAAAAGCATGCCGATATCAAGATCGTCGTAGACAACACCTTTACACCGCCGCCCATCCTCTGCCCCATCCAGTTGGGCGCGGACGTAGTGGTCCACAGCGTTACCAAGTATCTGAACGGTCACGGAGATGTGATCGGCGGCGTCGTAGTGGGCACCACCGAAGACGTAGCCAAGATCCGGAGCAGAGCCGTCGGCAAAATGACCGGTTCGCACCAGAGCCCCTTCAACGCCTACCTGATCATCCGCGGCATGAAAACCCTGGATCTGCGGGTTCGCAAGCACTGTGCCAATGCGCAGGACATGGCGGAATTCCTGGAAAAACAGCCTTACGTATCCGCTGTGTATTACCCCGGACTGAAGTCCAACGGCAAGAATCACGAAGTGGCCATGAAGCAGTTCAAAGACGGATTGTGCACCGGCATGGTTTCCTTCGAATTTAAAGAAGGCTACAACGGCAAGGGCGCATTCGAAAACGCCAAGAAGTTCGTCAACAGCCTGACCCTGCCCGGCATCGGCGTCTCTCTGGGCGATCCGGATTCGCTGATCCAGCACCCGGCCAGCATGACCCATGCCAACGTGACCCCGGAAGGCAGAAAAGAAGCGGGCGTCACCGACGGCCTGATCCGGTTCTCCGTAGGGCTGGAAGATGTGGAAGATCTGATCAAAGACTTCGAAAACGCAGCGAAAGCTCTGTAAGAAGTTTATATTAACAGGAAAAGCGGATGGCGCATGTCCATCCGCTTTTCCCCTGAGATGCAGATTCCTGCCAAAAGGCTCTGCTTCTGTTTTCACAAACCGGAGAATCTGTTGTATAATCAGTCATATCCCATCAATATCACAAACCAAGGAGGAATCAGATAATGGCATTGATGACAGGGCAGGAATACATCGAAAGTCTCAGGAAACTGAAGACCCGCGTGTATATGTTCGGCGAGAAGATAGACAATTGGGTAGACCATCCCATGATCCGTCCTTCTATCAACAGTGTGGCTGCCACCTACGACGCCGCCGCGGAAGCCGGAGAGCAGGGATTGGCTGTCGCCACGTCCAATCTCACAGGGGAAAAGGTCAACCGATTTACCCACATCCATCAAAGCACGGACGATCTGTGCAAAAAGGTGAAAATGCAACGGATGCTGGGGCAGAAGACCGCATCCTGCTTTCAGCGCTGCGTCGGCATGGATGCGTTCAACGCAGAGTATTCCACTACGTTCGAGATCGATGAAAAGTACGGAACGGACTATCATGAACGGTTCAAGAACTTTTTGAAGATGGTTCAGGAACAGGACCTGACCGTGGACGGCGCCATGACCGATCCCAAAGGCGACCGGAGCAAATCTCCGTCGGAACAGTCCAATCCGGACTATTACCTGCATATCGTGGAACGGCGGGAGGACGGCATCGTGGTTCGGGGCGCCAAAGCGCATCAGACCGGCTCGGTCAATTCCCACTGGCACCTGTTTATGCCCACCATCTCCATGAAGGAAGCCGATAAGGATTTCGCAATCTCTTTTGCCTGTCCTTCCGATGTTGAAGGGATGTACATGATCTACGGTCGCCAGGCCAGCGATACTCGAAAATTGGAAGAAGGCGCAGATATCGATCTGGGCAACAAGAAATTCGGCGGCCAGGAAGCCCTCGTCGTTCTGGATGACGTTTTTATCCCTAACGAATACATATTCATGTGCGGCGAATGGGATTTCGCCGGTGTTTTGGTGGAGCGCTTTGCCGGCTATCACAGGCAGAGCTACGGCGGCTGCAAAGTCGGCGTGGGTGATGTGATCATCGGCGCAGCCAGTCTGGCCGCGGAATACAACGGCGTAGAGAAAGCATCAGCGGTCAAGGATAAACTGGTTGAAATGACCCACCTGAACGAGACGCTGTACTGCTGCGGCATCGCCTGCTCGGCAGACGGACATCCCACGAAGGCGGGCAACTACGAAATCAACATGCTGGAAGCCAATGTCTGCAAGCTCAACGTTACTCGATTCCCCTACGAGATCGCCAGGCTGGCTGAAGACGTGGCCGGCGGATTGATGGTGACGATGCCCTCGGAAAGAGATTTCAAGTCGAACACTCCCGTAGGACGCAAAGGTGAGACCATCGGAGAGATCTGCGAGAGCTTCTTCGGCGGAAAAGACGGTGTCAAGACCGAAAACAGAATGCGTGTGCTTCGTTTTCTGGAAAATATATGTTTGGGATCCGCAGCCGTGGGATATCGGACAGAATCCCTCCACGGTGCAGGATCTCCTCAGGCGCAAAGGATTATGATCGCCCGCCAGGGCAGCTTCGAGGCCAAGAAGAAACTAGCCAAGAAGATCGCAGGAATAACAGAGGAGTAGAGTGATGTCATTTCTATCAGAAAAAAGCAAAGGAACACCCAGTTCCGTTATCCGTGAATTCGTCGGATTGTCGTATAAGTACGATCAGGTCCTGAGTTTTGGTTTCGGGCAGCCCGATTTTGTGACACCCCGGCACATCCTGGATGCCGCTTCGGCATCCATACAAAGAGGCGAGACGTTCTACGCGCCCAACACCGGTATTCTGCCTCTACGAGAGGCTATCAGCAATTCTTATGCAAAAAGAGGACTGCCATACAGCCCCGACGAGATCTTGGTGGGAAGCGGCGCCATCAGTGTTCTGCTTCTGGCTGCCACAGCGGTCCTGGACATTGGGGATGAAATGATCATTTCCGATCCCTGCTATGCTTCCTACGATAGCCTGGCCATTCAGTTGGGCGCTGTTCCGGTACGGGTCAGAGTGACCGAAGAAAACGGCTTTATGTTTGACCCGGAGGACGTCCGGGCAGCCATTACAGATAAGACGAAGGTGCTTCTTCTCAACTCGCCGTCCAACCCTACCGGCGGCGTGGCAACCCGGGAAAACCTGGAAGCCCTGGCGAAGCTGTGCATCGAAAAGGATATTTATGTGATCACCGACGAGATCTATCGAGAGCTGCTTTGGACTGACGAACCTTATGTGAGTATCGCGGAATTTCCCGGCATGCGGGAGCGGACTATGATCATCGACGGTTTTTCCAAGACTTATGCCATGACCGGCCTTCGCCTGGGCTATGCCGTCGGTCCCCGGGAAGTGATCGTCAAAATGACTCAACTCCTGGAAAACGTTCTGTCTTCTGTTTTTACCGCAGTACAGTGGGCAGGTGTCGCTGCTCTTACGGAAAGTCAAGACTGCGTCAAAGAGATGATGGATCTGTATCGTCATCGGCGGAAGCTGCTGCTGGAGGGGATCAACGACATCGACGGAATCAGCTGCAAGGATCCCAAGGGTGCTTTTTACCTTTTTGCCAACATCCAGTCCACAGGGTTGGATTCCAGAACCTTTGCCACAAAGCTTTTGGAGCAGGAGAAAATGCTGGTGATCCCCGGTGTGGGCTTCGG
>JAAYDG010000193.1 GCA_012729355.1 Clostridiales bacterium | reverse complement strand
CGCAGTAGAGCGCCGATTGACCCAACCGGGGAAACTCTCCGCTGATGTCCTTGCCGCCGAAGATGCCTTCGGACAAGAGGATCTTGTGGATCTCCGCCACGGTCTTTCCCGTGGCGCTGAAATCGACTACAAATTCCTTGAAATATTGTCCGCCCAGACTATTGGCTTTTATACCCTTGATCCCGTTCAGTTTCTGCACTGCGTACCGGGCATTCTGCATGCAGGTCTGCCCCACTTCCTCCATACCCGCGGGACCCATGGTCGCCAAATAGACACCGGCCGTAAGCCCCCAGAGCGCGGCCTGCGTACCCACATATTCCTTCGCTCCGTCCCGAAGGTTACCGAAGGAAGTCCTGTCGTAGGCTACGTCGCCGAAGCCGTATTCTCCGGGATGCGTGGTCGGCGCAATGCCGAAGAGCCTGGAAGGATATTCATTCACATACTCTTCTTCATCCCGGGTCGCCATGAATCCGGCCAGCCCTCCGCCGTAGTTCATGTGGATGCCCAGAGGCTGAAGCTCTCCGCAGACGATATCCGCGCCGTATTCAGGCGGCGGAGCCATAACGCCCAGGGTGATGGGATCCACCCCCACCAGACTTTCCGCGCCTGCTTCGTGGGCGATACGGGAGATTTCTTCCCCTCGAGTCTCAATCACGCCCAAATAATTCGGATTTTCAAAATAGACCCCGGCGGTGTCCTTGCCAACCTTCTTTTTCAGGTCCTCCAGATCGATTTGTCCGTCTTCCGCACAGGCTACCGTTACGAATTCCGTCGTTGCCCGGCCGAAGTTTTCAATAATGGCTCGCTTTTGAGGATCCAGGATTTCCGGCAGGATGATCTGCTTCCGTCCTGTTTTGCGCTGCGCCATGGCACAGGTCGTTGCCGACGCCTGTGCCCAGTCGATGGCCGGCACGTTCACAACATCCATCCCTACCAGTTCTGCTACAAGACTCTGATATTCGAATTGCGTCTGGAAACGACCCAGTTCATTGTAGGGTTCGCCGCCGTATGCAGTCAGAAATTCTCCTCTGGAGTTCACTTCGTCGCAGATGGCGGGCACATAGTGCTGCCAGCAACCGGCGCCCAGAAAGTTCAGATATTTTTTACCGTCGCCGTCTCGATCCAGCAATTCTTCCACATACCGGCGCATTTCATATTCGGATCCAAAGGCCTCTGGAATGTTCATTTTCCCTTTGAACATCAATGCGTCAGGCACATTTTTGTGCAAGTCGTCCAGCGACTTCATCCCCAGGAAATCCAGCATTTCCTTTTCAACTTCCGGAACGGAGTTGGGGATGTAGGGGTGATTGGGGAATCCTCTTTTCATAGCGTTCTCCTTCTATACAAATATTGCTTAAGCGATGCCGCCGCCGTCCACAACCAGGGCTGTTCCGGTGATCCAGGAAGAAAGCTCGCTGGAGAGAAACAGGACTGCATTGGCAATGTCTTCGGGCTGGCCGATCCTTGCGATCGGTCGGTCCGATCCGCAAGATGCTAAAAATTCTTCTTCGGAAACCTGATCGTTGATGGCGCCGGTCTGATATCCTTCGTCGATCATCATGGATGTGACGGTATCTCCGGGACACACAGAGTTGACCCGTATTTTGTCGGGACCGTGATCGATGGCCATGGCCCGAGTGACGTTGACGATGCCACCTTTCACAGCGCAGTAAACTGCCGCCTGATCGCCGCCCTTGAGCCCCCATCCCGAACCACTGTTAATGATGCTGCCGCCGCCGGCTTTTCTCATTTCGGGAATCACGTGCTTGGAAAACAGGAACAATCCTTTTAATCCTACGCCCATCACAAAATCCCAGTCCTTTACCGTCAGGTGTTCAATGGTTTTACGTACTGTAACACCTGCGTTGTTGAACAAAATATCGATTCTTCCGAAGGTCCGGACGATACCGT
>JAAYDG010000192.1 GCA_012729355.1 Clostridiales bacterium | reverse complement strand
ATTTGATGGCGGAGAGGGAATCGGCAAAGACGGAAAGACCCGCTATGCCGAAGGCCATGTAGCGATGAACGGTCGTGTCGTGCAGGGCCATCTGAGTCTTCTCGTAGGCATACTTGTCGTGCATGTAATGTATCATGTTCATGGCCGTTACATAAGTTTTGGCCAGCCAGGTGCGGTAAAAAGCCATTCGCTCCAGCACGTCCTCGTAGTTCAGATATTCTCCGCTGTAAGGTTCCTGCTCCGGCGCCACCTGGGCGCCGCTCATTTCATCCTTGCCGCCGTTCAAACTCATCAGAAGCAGCTTGACGATGTTGGCCCGGGCGCCGAAAAACTGCATTTCCTTGCCCACGCGCATGGCCGAAACGCAGCAGGCGATGGCGTAGTCATCGCCGTACAGCGGCCGCATCAGATCGTCGTTTTCGTACTGGATCGAACTTGTGGAACAGGAGACCGCGGCCGCATATTTTTTGAAAGGCTCCGGCAGGCTTTGCGACCAGAGGACGGTCAGATTCGGTTCGGCCGAACAACCCAGATTATGCAGTGTGTGCAGGATGCGGAAAGAGCTTTTTGTTACCAACGTGCGCCCGTCTTCGCCGGTCCCGCCGATGGCTTCGGTGATCCACATGGGGTCTCCGGCAAAGAGTTCGTTGTATTCAGGGGTGCGCAAGTGTCTTGCCATGCGCAGCTTGATCACGAAGTGATCCATGAGTTCCTGAGCGCCTTCTTCGTCCAACAGGCCCGCGTCCAGGTCCCGCTGGAGGTAAATGTCGAGGAACGTGGTCACGCGACCCAGGCTCATCGCTGCGCCGTTTTGTTCTTTGATGGCGCCCAGATATCCGAAATACAGCCACTGGAACGCTTCCTGCGCGTTTTCCGCCGGCCGCGAAATGTCATAACCGTACATGGATGCCATTTCTTTCAGTTTCTCCAGAAAGGCGATCTGCTGATAGAGTTCTTCCAGCAGACGGATGCTGTCTGCGTCGGTTGCGTCGGTTCCCAGCGTCTTCTTATCTTCTTTTTTTGCAGCGATCAGCGCATCGATGCCGTATAAAGCTACACGCCTGTAATCTCCGATGATGCGGCCCCGGCCGTAGGCATCGGGCAGTCCGGTAATGAGCCCGGAGCTTCTGGCGGCCTTGATATTATCATTATAGACACGAAAAACGCCGTCATTGTGGGTCGTCCGGTAGGTGAATTCCTGTTCGATCTTGTCCGACAGCTGATATCCGTAAGATGTGCAGGCCTGACGTGTCATCTTGACGCCGCCGAACGGATTGACACTGCGCCGAAGCGGCTGATCTGTCTGCAGGCCTGCGATCAGCTCCAATTCCTTGTCCAAATATCCGGGTGCATAGCTGGTGAGCGAGCTGACGGTTTCGGTGTCGATGTCCAGGACGCCGCCGGCGTTCCGCTCTTGCTCCAGCAGGCGCGTCAGTTTTTCCGTCAGCTGTCGGGTTCGTTGCGTAGGCGCTGCAAGAAATCGGTCGTCTCCTTCGTAAGGCGTATAATTCTGTTGAATAAAATCCCGGACGTCGATACCGCTTTTCCAATGGCCATCCTTAAAATGGTCCCAGGCTTTGAATTCCATATTTCCCTCCGTATCCTTTGATCCAGAGTAACTGAGCGGCCCGGTCAAAAAACAAAAAGGGCAATATTCAGTTACCCAAACATTGCCCAGACGGCCGGCGGTTCCAAAGCTTCATTCCCCTGTGGTTCCCCACTGTATCCGTCAGTCATGAAGCTCGTTATTTTATATAGTGGATTCTACTGAAAACGCCCGGTTTTGTCAAGCGCATAGGGGTGGACCTTCACTTCGGGCAGCGTTCGTTTGATCAGCTTTTGAATATCCTTCAGCAAAGGCTTCTCTTCGGTATCGCAGAACGCGATGGCTTTGCCGCCGAGGCCTGCTCTTCCCGTACGGCCGATGCGATGAATGTAAGTCTCGGGCACTTCGGGCAGGTTGTAGTTGATCACGTGGGAAAGCTCTTCGATATCCAGTCCCCGGGCAGCGATATCCGTAGCCACCAAGATCCGTGTTTTTCTTTTCTTGAAATCACTCAGGGCCAACTGCCTGTTGTTTTGGGACTTGTTTCCGTGGATCGCGGCAGACACGAAGCCTT
>JAAYDG010000191.1 GCA_012729355.1 Clostridiales bacterium | reverse complement strand
TTGTGGTGTCGGCGCAGCACGATCCCGACGTGACGCAGGAGCAAATTCGAACAGACATCATCCGGGAAGTGATCCGGCCGGTGGTGCCGGAGGCCTTGCTGGATGAGCAAACGAAATACTATGTGAATCCTACGGGCCGCTTTGTCACAGGCGGTCCCCACGGGGATTCCGGTCTCACCGGAAGAAAGATCATCGTGGATACCTACGGTGGATACGCCAGGCACGGGGGCGGCGCTTACTCGGGGAAGGACCCTACAAAGGTCGATCGTTCCGCTTCCTACGCCGCCCGCTATGCCGCCAAAAACGTGGTGGCGGCCGGCCTGGCAGACCAATGCGAGATCGAACTGGCCTATGCCATCGGCATCGCCCGGCCCATCTCCGTGCTTGTGGATACCCACGGAACCGGCAAACTGGCCGATGACAAGCTGGCGGAACTGGTGATGAAGCACTTCGATTTTCGCCCGGCCGCCATCATCCGGGATCTGGATCTGAGACGTCCGATCTATCGTCAGACAGCGGCCTACGGCCACTTCGGCCGAAGGGATATCGATTTGCCCTGGGAAAAGACGGACAAGGCGGAGGCGCTCAAAAAAGACGCACAAGTGTAGTGTGATATGATATAATATATGCCATGTAAAATGGCATTCAAGGGAGGTTCTGCCATTGGCCGGGCCTCCTGTTCTTAGGAGGCAATCTATGGGTTTAAAAGTAGCGAAATTCGGCGGCAGCTCCGTGGCGGACGTCATCCAATTCAAGAAAGTCAGAAGCATCGTCCAAGCCGACCCCACGCGTAAGATCGTGGTGGTATCGGCGCCGGGAAAACGGTATCCGAACGATACGAAGCTGACGGATCTGCTGTACCTGTGCCAGACGCACGTAGAGCACAACCTTCCCTGGGACCAGCTGTTCCAGGTGGTGAGCGACCGCTTTACGGCCATGGCGCTCAGCCTGGGCCTCCACAGCGAGCAACTGGATCTGGAACCGGAATTCGAAACGATCCGTAAAGACCTGAACGGCGGTGCCGGAGCCGGTTACATCGCCAGCAGGGGAGAATACTTGAACGGCTTGCTCATGGCTCGCTTCCTTGGATTTGAGTTCATGGACGCTGCAGGGCTGCTGCTCTTCGACGAACGGGGCCACTTTCTGCCGGACGAGACGGACCAAGCGCTGAGAGATGCGCTGGGAAACTGCGAAGGCGTCGTGATCCCGGGATTTTACGGAAGTACACCCGGCGGCCGAATCAAAACGTTCAGCCGGGGCGGGTCTGATATCACGGGATCGGTGATCGCCAGGGCGATGCACGCAGACGTCTACGAAAACTGGACGGATGTTCACGGATTTCTCGTAGCGGATCCCCGGATCGTCAAGGATCCCCAGCCTATCGACTACATCACTTACCAGGAACTCCGGGAACTTTCATATATGGGCGCCAGCGTGCTGCACGAGGACGCGATTTTCCCGGTGCGGGAGACGAATATTCCCATCAACATCCGCAATACCAACGCCGCGGACCATCCGGGCACTACGATTCTGGCCGACGTGCCCCGGGATCCGGACAAGATCGTCACCGGTATCGCAGGAAGCAAGGATTTTACGGTCATTGCCCTGTACAAGCACATGATGAACAAGGAAAGAGGCTTTGTGCGTCGTCTCTTCGGCATTCTGGAAGATTACGACCTGGGATTCGAGCACCTGCCCACAGGGATCGACACCATGTCCCTGGTTCTGTCCAACGAGAAGATCGCGGATCGGCTTCCGGACATCGTGGCGGATATCGAAAAGAAACTGGAGCCCGACAACATCGAGGTGAACGACGACATTGCGCTGATCGCTACGGTGGGCCGGGGGATGTCCAGCCGGAAGGGCGTTTCCGCAGCTCTCTTTACCGCATTGGCCGAAGCGGACATCAACGTTCGCCTGATCGACCAGGGCAGCAGCGAAATGAATATCATCGTGGGTGTGCTCAATCAGGATTTCGAAAAAGCGATACGGGCGATTTACGAAGCGTTCATTGGAGGCAGGAAATGACGGACAAATTTATCGCAGATCTGCACAAAGGGCACGAATTGAACATGCTGGCCAAGACCGAAGAGATGCTGGCGGCGTATGACGACGTGATCGATCTGTCCGTGGGCGATCCGGATATGACAACGCCGGCGCCCATCATCGAGGCGGCATACCGGGATTCCCTGGCAGGTCATACGCATTACACGGCTTTTCGGGGAGATCCGGCGCTTCGTGCCCAGATCGTTGCATACTACAAGGAAGAATACGATGTGGACATTGCCGACGAGGAAGTTTTTGTGGTGACCTCGGCCAATATGGGCATGTTCGTTGCGCTGTTTACCTGTCTGAATCCCGGTGACGAAGTGCTGATCCCGGATCCCTGCTTTCCGGTCTACATGGACCAGATCCGTTTCTGTCGGGCTCGTGCTGTCCCTGTGCCGACGTACGAAGAAGAGCGATTTCGCTTCAATCCTGCCCGGGCGCGGGAATTCGTGACGGAGAAGACAAAGGCGCTGATCATCAACACGCCGTGCAATCCCACCGGCGCCTGTATGAACCTGAGCGATATGCGGGAGATCGCCGATTTTGCCAAGGAATTCGATCTTCTGGTGATCGCCGATGATATCTACACGAGCATGAGTTATCAGGAGCCGTTCGTGCCGATCATCTCGCTGCCGGGCATGAAGGAGCGCACCATCACCATCAACAGCACGTCCAAGAACTTCGTGATGACCGGATATCGGCTGGGCTGGAACATTGCACCGGCTTATCTGGCCGACGCCATGCGCAAGACCAACGATCTGATGGTCTTTACGGCGCCGGCGCCTTCTCAGCGGGCTGCACTGTATGCGCTGGCGCACAGGCATGAGCTGATGCCGGCGGTGATGGACGAGTTCAGGGAACGGGTATGCAAAACAGCGGAACGGATCAACGCCATCCCTCGTTTGTCGGTGCTTCCGCCCATGGGGACATTTTATCTGTTTGTGAACATCAAGGAAACGGGACTCTCTTCGGAAGAGTTTGTCTACCAAGTATTGGAAAAAGCCCATGTGCTGCTGATGCCGGGGACGGCTTTCGGCGCGGCCGGAGAAGGGTATGTGCGGATCGCCTGCACCCGAAGCGTCGAAGAGCTGACCAAGGCGACGGAACGGATCCAAAGCGCCGGTCTGTAGGGGAGAACCGGGAGCGAACAGGAAAGGACGCATATGGGATTTTTAGAGAAAGTATTTGGAGACTGGAACACCAAGGAAATCAAGAGAATAGAGAAGATCGCGGACCGGATCGAGGTGCTGGATCAGGAGATGCAGCAGCTGAGCGACGAGGCGCTCCGCGGCAAGACTGATGGGTTCAAAGCGCGTCTTGCCGGCGGCGAAAGCCTGGA
>JAAYDG010000039.1 GCA_012729355.1 Clostridiales bacterium | reverse complement strand
TTGCCGTGATGCTTTTTGTGGCGGTGGTGTTGTCCGGGACCCTGATCTCCATTGCGGCGCTGCTGGTGGCCGAACACGCAGGCAGATTGTTCCCGCCCCGGGATACCGGCCGGCTTCTGTTGTGGGCCGTTTTGGAAAACTTTGGGATCCGTCAATACTTCAGCCTGCTTCGCGCTGCGGGATATCTTCGGATGTTCAAAGGTGTGACCGCCTGGGAAAAGGCCGAACGAAAAGGCTTTGCCGACAGGGACGCCAAGCGTCAGGACGGTGCGATATGAAGAAGAAAGCCATGCTGTATCTGTTGTACGGACTGATGCTGGCCTTGATGCTGGGCGTGGCCGCTCTTTTCGCGGTTCCCCGGATCCTGTGGAGCCGCAGGGAGGCTTTGCCTCTGAATGTCTGGATCCTGAACAAGACCGTGACAGAAGGGGAATATCAAGAGCATGAAGGATTGATGTGGGCGTTGAACCGCATGAAGGTGGTAGACCCCGGATCCGGCGAATCCTTTGTCTATGACCGGGACTACTACGGGACCTTCCCCGGCGAGGGATCGGACTTTACGGTCCGCCCGCTGGGACTCTCCACCGATGCTCGGAGCGCGCAAAAGCCGGACCTGATCTACCTGGCCGACACGTACGGACGCTACCGGAACGAAGCGGAGCGTCAAAAGGAAGATCAACCATGGACGGAACCGGAGCTGCTCTACGGCGGCTTGAACGATGAAGAGCTCGATCGGATCACTTCGGCATTGGACGAAGGAACCGTACTGATCGGGGAATACGACATCGTGCGCCATACGTCCAGGCAGCGCCTGGAAGAGTTGTTCGGATTGTCTTTGCACACCGGGTATTACGGGAAATATTTCAAGGAACTGTCCAGGTATGCGGAAATCCCCCGCGGCATTTTGGCCAACTACGAAAAGCAGATCGGCCGCCGATGGGATTACGAGGGCAGCGGTATCGTACTGGTGTCCGGAGACGACCGGATCGTCGTCTTGCGGGAAGGCAGGGATTTTCAGGGCGGCGAACTGAGTTTCCGCTTTACGGAAGCCTCCGGATTTGAGAAAACAAAAGAGATCCCCTACGACGGATGGTTCGAAATCGTTTTGCCCAACCCCTCTGCCAGAATTTTGGGGGAGTATGAGCTGGACTTGACGCCATCCGGCGCCGCCACGCTGGAAAAGCTGGGATTGCCGTCCGTGTTTCCGGCCATCGTCGAAAAGCAGAACAGCCGGTATACGTCGTACTACTTTGCCGGGGATTATGCTCAAAAAAGCTTTGACGGGGAGTACCCGTCCAATTACGGATACGCGACGCTGCGGCGAATGTTTTCTCTTCGCTCGGAAGGCGACAGCGGACAGTTTTACTGGCAGGCGTATCTTCCGATCATGGAAAAGATCCTGAACGGTATCGGCGACCGAAAAACGGAAGGCTCGCTCCCGCCGGCAGGAGGCGGGACGCCGGCCCTGCACGTTCGCGTCAGCGGTCAGACCTTTGAACACCAAAACGAGGACGGCACATGGAACGAGCTCTTTGCCCGAGGCGTCAACATCGGTTCGTCGCTGCCCGGGAAATGGTTTACGGAATTTGTCCGTTCCGAACAATTGTTCATCGACTGGTTCGAAAAGATCTCTGCCATGGGCGCCAATACGATACGGGTCTACACGCTGCTGGCGCCGGAGTTTTATTCTGCGCTGCAATACTACAATGCGTCTTGCGCGGAACAGCCGTTGTTGCTCTACCAGGAGATCTGGCCCGAGGAAAATCCGATCGACGGGGATTACCTGGCCCCGGAGTACGAGGAAGAATACAAACAGGAGATCCGTCATGTGATCGAT
>JAAYDG010000190.1 GCA_012729355.1 Clostridiales bacterium | reverse complement strand
GCCGGCCAGATGATGGCGTGGAAGCGCACGATCTCCTTGCCCACCAGATGCACGTCGCAAGGCCAGTATCTCTCGTATTTTTCGGTGCTTTCTCCCGGCAGTTCCGGGAAGCCCAGCGCCGTCACATAATTGGAGAGCGCGTCCAGCCACACATAGATGACGTGCTTGTCGTCGATGGGCACAGGGATGCCCCAGTCGAAGCTGCTTCTGGAGATGCAGAGATCTTCCAGCCCCTGGTCTATAAAAGCCAGCATTTCGTTGACCCGGGTCTCGGGTTGCAGAAAGTCCGTGGTCTTGAACAATTCTATCAGTTTGTCGGCGTATTTGGAAAGGCGGAAGAAATAAGCTTCCTCCTTGGCCTTTTCCACAGGCCGGCCGCAGTCCGGGCACAGGCCGTCATGAAGTTGGTTCTCTGTCCAAAACGCTTCGCAGGGTGTACAGTACCAGCCCTCGTACTCGGACTTGTAGATGTCTCCCTTTTCGTACATCTTAAGGAATATTTCCTGCACCCGCTTCTCGTGACGGGGTTCCGTGGTGCGAATAAAGTCGTCGTAGGAAATCTCCATGGTCTTCCAAAGATCCAGGATACCGGCCACGATCTCGTCCACGTAAGCCAGCGGGGCCAATCCTCTCGCCTCGGCTTTTTTTTGAATTTTCTGGCCGTGCTCGTCGGTGCCGGTCAGGAACATCACGTCATAGCCTTCCAGCCGCTTGAACCGGGCCACGGCGTCGGCCATGACGGTGCAATAGGTGTGCCCGATATGAAGATTATCGCTGGGATAGTAGATGGGCGTGGAAATGTAAAACGTTTTTTTCTTTTCCATGATGTGCTCCTTCTGCCGGCTCGAACGGGAACCGGTCTTATACGATGATATCGTGAGGGTCCCGCAGCCCTTCCAGGATGGCGAAACCGTCACGGTATTGAACTCTGATGATGGCTGCCGGCTGGATTCGGATGTGCCAAAGGTCCGAAAGACCGGCGTCAAAGAGATACGCCAGCGCGCCGCGGATGGCCATGGAGTGAGAGACGACGATGATCGGTCTCTCAGGATAACCCTCCTCCCCTTTTTCCTCTTCCCTGCGAATGACTTCTTTCAGGAAATCGGAGACCCGGCTTTTGACCTCGGAAAACAGCTCGCTTCCCGGCGCCCGGTAGTTGCCGAAATCGTCCAGGAACGGACGCAGATGCTCGGGATGGGCCGCTTCGGCTTCGGGCACGGTCATCTGTTCGAAGATGCCCACGCCCATCTCCTTGATGCGTTCGTCGGTCTGCACCCGAAGGCCCCGATGGGCCGAAGCAATGGCATCCGCCAGGGTTTTCGTCCGCTCCATGGGACTGGAATAAATGGCTGAGATCTCTTCCGAAGCCAGTTCGGAACGCACCCAGTTCACGCTCTTCTTTCCTTTTTCCGTATAGGGAGAATGAGTCTGCCCGTATATGATTCTATGCACAAGCGCTTCCGTTTCCGGATGACGCACGAATATCCACTTCAAATCAGTATCCTTTCTTCTTCTCGGGCAGCGGGATCTGGACCAGGATGATGGCCGCAAAGACCACGATACAGCCCAGTACTTCCCGGGGAGTCATCACTTCGTTCAGGATGAGCCAGCCGCCCAGCACGCCGAACACCGCTTCCAGACTCAGCAGCAGAGAGGCCACGGTGGGGTCGGTAAATTTCTGAGCCACCATCTGCAGCGTATAGCCCACACCGCCGGAAAAAATACCGGAATAGACAATGGGGATCGCCGCAGCCGCCAGCTTGGCCGTGGTGGGCGTCTCGAAGGCCAGCGCCGCGATTCCCGTCAGGATCGCACAGACGATAAACTGGATCATGGACATCTTGAGCGGATCGGCGATCTGCACAAAGTGATCGCAACTCAGGATGTGCAGCGCAAAAAAGATCGCACAGATGAAGACCAGCGTGTCGCCCTTGGTCAGAACAAATTCCTCTCCGATGGAAAGAAAATACATGCCCACGGTAGCCAGCACCACGCCGACACCGATGAGCCAGGTGATCTTTTTCTTCAAAAACATCCAGCCGATCACCGGAACGAAAACGATATATAAAGCCGTGATGAAACCGGTTTTCCCCGCCGTGGTATAGACAATGCCCATCTGCTGAAAAGAAGCGGCCAGCGTCAGAAAAATGCCGCAGAACACGCCGCCCCGCAGGGTATTTCGTCGGTAGTCGGCCGCTTCCCGGGGACTGCGCCCTTCTGTGGATCCTTTTCTTTTCTTCTGACGATCGGTGGCCAGCACCAGCAGCCCAAGGGCCAACGCCGCAAGGACAGACCGGACCGAGCCGAAAGTGAGCGGCTCGATGTGGTCCATGCCCACCCGCTGAAAAACAAAGGACAATCCCCAAATCAAAGCAGTGAGCAGCAGCATGGCATTGCCCAGTATTCTCTTTTTATCCATAAAAAATCTCCTGTTTACAATTGTAATATTATATACTAACAGAAGAGAAATGGCCAGTCTGATTTTATACAAAGGAGGAACCGATGCTCTTTCGATTCGATGAGATCCCCTCGACACAGGACGTACTCAAGGAGTACTACCGAAACCGGACCGCCGTCTTCGGCGATGCTGCGATCGCGGAAACCCAAACCTGCGGACGGGGTCGATACGGTCACCGTTTCCATTCGCCCCGGGGCAGGGGCATTTATGTAAGCATCCTGCTCCCTTACCGGGACACCGATCGCATGACGATCCGCGCCGCCGCAGTCCTTCTCACCGTCATTGGAGAAGTCACGGGACTGTCTGCAGATGTGAAATGGGTCAATGATGTATTTCTGGACGGCCGAAAGATCGCCGGGATCCTGGCGGAAGCCATCGTGGATGAGCAAGGGCATCCCGGCGCTGTGGTCCTTGGGGTGGGAATCAACCTGACGGAACCGCCGGGCGGCTATTCCGGGGACATTCAGGACGTGGCCGGAGCGTTGTTTTCATCTGCGCGGCAAGCAGATCTTTCGGAACAGGCAATCGCCATGGTGAAGAAGAGTCTCACCGGTGCGCTGCTGGAAAAGTTGACGGAAATGGGCAGCACGGAAGAAAGCCCCGAGGAAATCGCCCTCTATCGTTCCCGCCTGATCAATCCGTCGGAGGTGCCGCCGGGGATCCTGGATTGAGATCTCTCGCCAGGAGTTCCAGCATGCGCTTCCCCGGGTCGATGATCGGCACGGATACAGCATCCCGGATCTGCTCGTGAATGTATGGAAAATGCGTACAGCCCAGGATCAGGACCTCTGCTTTCATTGCGGTAAAACAGCGAAGAAATTCCCTCATATGCAGATCGCTCACGATTTCTTCCGGCGGCAGCAGGTCTTCGATCTGATACACCAGGGCCTGCAGTGCGGCGCCGGAGAGCCAGCTGCCCGGGTTCTGCTTCTTGATGACCCGCTCGATTCCCGCCAGACTCTGGCAGTTGGCGGCGATCACAAAGATATGCTTGTAGAGGCCGGCGCACTCTGCATAGACATCCAGGGGCGTCGCCACCGGT
>JAAYDG010000189.1 GCA_012729355.1 Clostridiales bacterium | reverse complement strand
TCGTCGGAGTCGTCGGCGTTGTCGGAGTCGTCGGAGTTGTCGGCGTTGTCGGAGTCGTCGGAGTCGTCGGCGTTGTCGGAGTTGTCGGCGTTGTCGGAGTCGTCGGCGTTGTCGGCGTTGTCGGAGTCGTCGGCGTTGTCGCGAAAGCGACTGTCGGTACGAGCGACAAAACCAGCAGGCATACGAGAAGCATAGATAGAATTTTTTTCTTCATAACAGTACTGTCCTTTCGTTACTAAATAATTTATATAAAAATTCGTTACTAAATAATTTATATAAAAATCTGATCATTCAGATATTGTTTTCCGGCGGGCCGGTACCACGGCATTTAATCTTATTCACTGTTATCTTACTGTTTAAAGCGTCAAATGTCAAGATCCAACGGCCTGTTTTCGGGCTTTTGGGCATGACAAATTACGCCCTCGGTCGAACCGTTTCAACAATCGGGACCAAGGGTGTATTTTTCGTGTAAAAAAACGGCTTTGGAGCAACCCAAGCCGCATTTCTCAGCACCTACTATTCAAATGGAGCTTACGGAATTACCATTCCGTGTTTTTTTATGAGATCAGGCCTAATCGCTCCATCTGTTTGCGATGTTCCACGGCAGTGGTCATGATGTAAATCCGTGTCGTCTCAATGCTGCTGTGACCGAGGATGTCGGAGAGCTTTGCAATATCCCGTTCGATGGCGTAAAAGCAGCGGGCAAAGAGCTTCCGCAGATTATGAGGAAACACCTTGCTTGCCAGCACCCCGGCTGCCGCACAGAGCTTTTTCATCTGCGCCCAGATCATACTGCGGTTCATCGGAGAGCCATTTTTACAAAGGAATATAACTCCTGTTTCGATTTTGTTTTGCTTGCAGAAGTCCAGCAGCTTTTTCCGCAGCTTCTGATTGACGATGATGTCCCGGCACTTGCCCTTGAGCCGGATGTGGATCGTACCTGCCTCCACACCCTCCTTTGTGAAGTATTGAAGCTCGGGCACACGGATACCTGTACCGCAGATGGTCTCCATAATGAGGCGCAGCTTCGGCGATGCGCTGCCGAGCAGACGCATATACTCGGATTTCGTTAGTTCCTTTTCCTCCGCCAGATAGACCTGCCGCTGAATTTTCAGGCTCTTGACCACGCAGTCCGCAAGTCCCATAAAACAGAGCAGACGGTTCAGCCCGGCAATATACACGTTGACAGTCCGGGCAGAGAACTCTTTTGTGAGTTTCTGCTTATATGAGACAGTAAGCTCTTTACTGACAGGCTGCTCGCCTACAAAGGCTTTAAAATGGTTTGCGATATGCAGATATTTTTCTGCTGTAGCGGCACTTTTTTCGTCCTCGATAAGATGTGCATTAAAATCTTGTATGGTGTTTTCGGTAATGATGTTCATGATCAGTCCTCCTGTTTAAGTTTGATAGTTCTATTTTATTTGGATTAGGCAAGACGGCGTGAGTTTTCCTGCATGACATAAAGTATCGGGGTCTGAGCGATTTGCCCAGACCCCGATATGTTTACCTGTGAAAGAGAGATGTATCTCCCATACATTCCTATGCAACCGTAGTACGAATATATTATTTCTTACGGTTTTTGCCATGCCACCGCCTCCTCGTAGTGGGACATAGTACCTCTGTCCTTAAGATATATCAAGTCAATCCGGCAAAATGGACTTCACAATTCAAGGTAAAAAAATAATGCCCTCCAGGGAAAAATCCGTGGAGGGCATCACATTATAACCATTGGTTTATGATTTTATTAAAAACATAAACTATGGTTTATTTACTTTATGAACTTATCGTGGTATCGTTTCAGCATCACGCAGAACTGCTCACGGGTGATAGGACTGCGAAGCATCAGATCGCCGTTTGCAGTGCCTTCCATCAGCCTGTTATCGACCGCCCAGGCTACGGCATCTTTTGACCAGGCAGCCGGGGTGTTGTCGAGTTTTGCTTCATCCATCTTTGCTTTTACCGCCTTTCTGAAGGTATCCATCGTGTAGCCCGTGCCAAGCTGCGTCCAGAGATGCTCCGGGTCGCCGTGGTTGGATGCGATGCCTTTGATGCAGCCTTCCTTGTGAGAGCAGATGTCCTTCAGCGGATCAAGGCTGAACTTTTCGCAGAGCAAGGCGAAGAGTTCCGCGGCAGCATCGTATGTACGCTTTGCCGCCACTCTTGCCGCAGCAAGGTCACTGCAGGTGAAGTTTGTCCCGGAAGTGTATTTGATGCAGGACGGCTCACACATCTCAACACCGATATGCGTGTTGTTGGAACTACCGCCGCCGTGCCACCCACGGTGATCCCACGGAAGCGTCTGATACACTGTGCCGTCATTCGCATCAATAAAGCCGTGTACGCAGGCTTTGGTGTAGGTCGGCTTGTTCCAGTTCTTAATGGTGGAGAATAGGGGGATCGAACCCCTGACCTCATGATTGCGAACCATGCGCTCTCCCAGCTGAGCTAATTCCCCGTAGGAGCGGGGCTTTCCGGAGCCCCGCCTGAATATGTTACATCATTTTTTTGATATCCGCAAGCAGGGAATCCACATTTTCTTCTTTGGTGGCCCAGGAGGTGCAAAAACGGATGGCACTGTGATCCTTATCAATGCGTTTTTCATAAGAAAAGCCGTAATTTTCGGCGATCCGGGGCAACAACTCGTCGGGGAAGATGGGGAACTGCTGATTGGTGGGGCTGTCCATCAAAAAGGAGATGCCCATATCCGTCAAGCCGTTTTTGATCTTCATGGCCATGGCGATGGCGTGGCGGGAAAGCTTCATGTACAGATCGTCGGTGAATAACCCGATATATTGCAGGGCCAGCAGACGGCCTTTGGCAAACATGCCGCCGTTCTGCTTGATGATGTAGCGAAAATCCTTTTTCAGGTCTTCGTTGCGGATCACCACCGCTTCACCGAACAGCGCCCCCTGCTTGGTACCGCCGATATAAAAGACATCGCACACCTCAGTCAGGAACGGGAGATCCAGGTCATTGCCGGGTGCGGCCAGCCCATAGCCCAGGCGGGCGCCGTCCAGGAACAGATACAGATCGTATTCATCGCAGACCCGACGCAAGTCCAACAGTTCCTGCCGGGTATAAATCGTGCCCATTTCCGTGGGACTGGACACGTAGACCATTTTCGGCTGTACGATGTGTTCGAAGGCTTCATCGTGGAAATGCTCGTAACAGTAGTCCGCCACCTGTTGAGCATCGATCTTTCCGTTTTCCCCGGGCAGCGCCAGGACTTTGTGGCCGTGGGCCTCGATGGTTCCCGTCTCGTGACGGTTGATATGACCGGTGTCTACGGAAATGACTCCTTGATGTGTTCGAAGCGCCGAGGAAATGATCGTCATATTCGTTTGCGTCCCCCCCACCAGGATATGTACATCCACATCCTCGGAACCGCAGGCCTGTCGGATCAGACGCCGGGCTTCTGTGGTATACGCATCCTCGCTGTATCCTTCGTGCTGCTCCATGTTGGTGTCGTTCATGAGCTTCATGATCGCGGGATGCGCGCCTTCGTTGTAATCGCAGTAAAACATAATCATAC
>JAAYDG010000038.1 GCA_012729355.1 Clostridiales bacterium | reverse complement strand
TCGGCCGGCAAAACGGCGACGTGCCGATCAGCAATCAGTTCCTGGTCGGCAGTTTCCTTTTTTCCATTCTGTCGATTCCGGGGGTGATCAGCCTGTTTGATCTGATGAAACAATATTATTGACGTGGATCGGCGTATGTGTGACGTGGTCACTGAGCGCCTGACCCGATCGTGGCATACTGTATTCGATCCCGAAAAGGGACCGACGACGTACAGCAGGTTACCTTTGAAAGATGGTTGAAGGAGGTCGACGTCATGATCAAAATCAGCGACCGCGCAGCGGAAAAGTACAGAGAAGTCGCATCGACACTGGAAGATCCGGAGCAGCTGAAAATCAGACTTTATATGAGCCGCAGCGGCTGAGCGGGGCCCCAGTTGGCGGCCGCTCTGGACGAGCGGGGATATGGCAGCGATGTTGTGGTCAAAGACAACGGAGTCAAAGCAGTGTATACCAAAGATCTGGAAAACCAGGTCAAGAATATGAGAGTGGATTATCTGAATAAATGGTATTTCAAGGGATTCAGAGTCTACTGAAGGAAGGAGAACCATCGATATGATTCAAGTAAGCGACGCGGCAGCTGCCAAGTTTCGGGAAATTGCCGCGCAAACAGATAAGCCGGAGGATCAAATGCTTCGCATCAGTTACGGAGGAGCCGGCTGAGGCGGGCCCCAGTGGGGCTTGGCTCTGGAAGAGCTTCAAAATGCGGAAGATACCGTCGTTGAATCCAACAGCACCAAAGTGGTGTATACGAAGGAATTGGAGGAATTCATCGGACAGATGACTCTGGATTATTCCGACAGTTGGTTCAACAAAGGATTCCGACTGACAAACAGCGCAAATTAAATCAAAATTTCATAAAACGCCAAAGTATCAACAGGCGAACCGGACTTCTTTCGTAGCGATGTCCGGTTCGTTTTATTGGGACGTCCTGTTTCACTCGCCTTCAATTTATTGTATACTGCAAGAAACAGAAACTTTTGTAGTGAGGGAACCCAATGAATCAGACACAGCCCGTGGAAATTGCATCCGGCATATACTGGGTGGGCGGCATATCCTCGAATCAAGGACTGCAATGCAACCCCTATCTGTTGGTGGACGGAACGGAGGCGGTCTTGATCGATCCGGGATCGATCCTGGATTTCGAAGCGGTGTGGAAAAACGTTTGCAGCCTGATTTCTCCGGATCGGATCCGTTACGTGATCCTGCATCATCAGGATCCGGATCTGGCTTCTTCGGTGCCGCTGTTCGAAAAGAAGGGATGCCGCTTTGAGCTGGTTACCCATTGGCGCACGAAGACGCTGGTCCGTTATTACGGCGTCGTTTCGGATTTTTACATCATCAACAGCCACGGGAATCAGTTGACGCTCGCCTCCGGGCGGACACTCAGTTTTCTTCCGGCGCCTTATCTTCATTTCCCCGGAGCGGTCATGACCTACGACGCCCGGACACAGACCCTCTTTTCCGGCGATCTTTTCGGCGCATTCTCCGGAGAATGGGCCCTGGAAGCATCGGAAGATTATATGGAGCGAATGAAATCGTTTCACGAGCATTACATGCCTTCCAGAGAAGTGCTTCAGCCTGTTATGGAATCGTTGCTGGCCTTGCCCATCTCGTTGATCGCTCCGCAGCACGGATCGTTGATCCGAAAGGATATCCGATCTCATATCAAGGCGTTGCGGGATCTGGAATGCGGTTCTTTTCTGCATAGCATCAGAAAAAACCTGGGCAGTGACAAGGGGTATCTGATCGCCGGAGAAGCCATCCTAAAGCGCTATGCCTCTCTGTACGGCCAAGCGGATCTCCGGGCGATCCTTGAGGAACTGGGACTTGAGACGGATTCCGATCTTCCTATACTTTCTGCCCGGGATATGGGATACCAGATGTGGGTTCACATGGCAGAAAGGATGTTTGTACGCAAAGGAGAAGAATGGCTCATCATCGCCGAGCCCCTGGTGGAACGCCTGACCCGCGAATATGATATTCCGCTGCCGGAGATTTATGCAACCCATCTTGCCCGGTCCAACAGCGAGATTCATCGATTGACTGCCGAGAACAAGACATTGACTGCCGCAAGGGAGCAGCGGAACGAAAATCTGGCGGGAGTGGAACAGACGATGACGCATTCCGCTGTCACAGGATTGTATAACTTCTCATTTCTCCGGAACTATCTGAGAAAAGCGATCAGTGAAATCACCGCAAAAGCCTATGAAACGAATCCCGCTCTGATCGTCCTCAGCCTGGATCAGACGGAGCGCATCAAGTATCGCTACGGAGATAAGGAAGTCGATGAGATGTTCCGAAACACGGCCCTCCTGTTGGAAGGATTCCGGGATGAATACCAGGTGTATTTTAAGCTGCCGGGGAGTCTGTTTGCGGGATATATCCCCCATACCGCCAAAGAACGTGCTGTTGAAACAGCGGAAGAGATCCGGAACGCGATCGCTTCGTCACAACTGTTCGTGGAACCTGTCACAGCTTCTCTGGGCGTGGTGAGCCTCCGGGAGCTTCCGCCTGCGGATCTGCATTCGAAGAACCCATCGGAGCGGTTTTATGAGATTGCGCTGGAACGGGTTCGACTGGCTAAGAACAACGGCAAAAACCGGGTCTCCGGCAGTTCCGACCCGGATTCTGTCGTTTCCCGCTGCGATATACTGCTGGTGGAGCCGGAGGATACGTCGGCCGAGGTGATCGGAACAGTATTGGAGAATATGCACTATCATGTGCAGCGAGCCGTCGACGGGAAAGAAGCGCAAGCGATGGCAGAACAGTGTCTTCCCACGCTCATCTTGTCGGAAGTGATGCTGCCGAAGCTGGATGGATTTGCTTTGCGGCAGAGATTGCTGATGAGGTCGGAGACGAAAAATATTCCGATGCTGTATATGTCCCATTTGAAAACTGAGGATTCGGTACGGCGGGCGGCTGATCTGGGGGTGATCCATTATTTGAAAAAACCATTGATGTTGGCCGAAATCCAAGGAATCATCAGGAATCTTACGGACAGGGGAGAAGAATCGTGATCGACAGTGCTGCAACCTGGCTGATCATCGCCGGCATCTTGATCCTGATCGACATCTCTTTTGGCTGGAGCCTTTACGTGTACAGGCTTCGAAGCGATCTTCAGAGCGATTTGGGCCTCGAACAGCGGCGGGCCTTGATCGGTGCTCTGTCGGCAAAGAAAGACGATCGCCCGACCGCACTGGATCCTGCGACTTATCTGGCCCTGAAACGGACGTTTCGATTCGACTCCGAGCAGGAGCAACGAATCGAATCGCGGATGCCTTTGGACAAATTGCAGCGAAAATTGATTCGGGCGTTGAACAGCCCAAAGCCGACGAAAAGAGCGGAAGCGGTGTTCACCCTGGGCCGGCTGGGCACAACACAAGCCCGTTTGGCGCTGGAACGCCACCTGCTGACCGAAGAACAGTTTACGCTCAAACTCTACACAGCCAGTGCGTTGTCTGATATCGGTCACAGCGATTCGCTGCCCGTTCTGATTCATTCACTAAAGAATGCCAGTCGGTTTTACCGGACGAGAGTAAACATGTTCATCGCCGATTTCGGCCAGGCATTTCACGAACTTTTGCCCAAGTTGAAGAGCTCCCGGAAAGAAGAGATTCGGGAACTTATGGTAGATTTTGCCTCCGTATACGATTCCGGGGAAATGCTGTAGTATCTTATCGAGGTGCTGGAACCATACATGGCAGGAGAACAGGATCCGGAGGACGGCATCGGGAAACCGTCAGTCTGTCCCGGCTGCGAGGTGCCTGAGCCGGCCGGCAGGATCGGCCCGGCCCGGGCAAGACGAGAATTGATGAACAAGGCCTGCGATATTCTCCGCACTCGTTATCCCAAGGTGATGAGCAGCGATCGTTACCTGGCTTCCGGCGATGTGGACATACGGCGGGCGGCTGTCCTGTCTCTGGCCGGCTTTCAGAGAAGGGACAATCTGGAGAAACTCTTGTCTCTCGTGGGGGATGAATCGGTTCGGGAAAGCGCATTCAGCGCGCTTTCCCGGATGACGGAACACAACCCTTATTTGCTGGATCCGATCGTAGAGCGATTTTTGACGGAAGAAAATCCGAACACCAAGCAAACGCTGGCGGAAATTTTGGCTTTGCGGGTGGAATATTTTATCAGTCGCCTCGCCGGCGGGAAGAAGGAGGAGACGGAACATGTGCTGGAGCAGATCATTCTGGCCGGCCGCGTCAGCGAAGTAATCGATTTTATGAATCGGAACCGAAACGAAGAGCTGGAAGCGGCTCTTCTGGCGATCGTCAAGCGATGTGTCGGAAAGAAACCGGAACTGCGGACGTTGTTTCGCACGTATTTTTTCCCTCGACTGCAGGCCCTGTGTGACCAGGAAGCGCCTGTACCGAAAAAAGAAACCGGGAAACTGCCGAAAGATCGGGCGTACCTGGCTGTTTTGGCCGGATTGCTTGTGTTCAGCGTGTTGCTGGTGCCTGCGATATTCGCCTTGACGCATCTGGACATTCTGAACGAACTGACGCTGATGCCGGCGATCAAGTTGTATGTAAAAGATTTCAACCGCTATTTTGTGTTGTACGCGTTGGCAGTCAACTGCATTTACTTCATCCTGATGGGTCTATCTTTTATTTACGTGCGTGCGCAAAAGCGAGCCTGGCAGATCAAGGACCGGACGTTTCTTTTCAAGCCGAAAGTCCTGCCCTCCGTTACCATTGTAGCGCCGGCGTACAACGAAGCCAAAACCATCATCGAAAGCGTGAACTCCCTGATGAATCTCAGCTATCCCGACTACGAACTCGTCATCGTCAACGACGGTTCTTCCGATCTGACTCTGGACACCCTCCGACGGGAATTCGATCTGAAACGAGTGGACCGGACGTATCGGCAGGATCTGACCACCAAAGAAGTGAAAGGGATTTACGTGAATCGAAATCTGCCGAAACTGGTGGTGGTGGACAAGGTAAACGGCGGCAAGGCCGATGCCTTGAACACCGGAATCAACGTGGCGGCCAAAGAGTACATCTGCAGCATCGATGCGGATTCCCTGCTGGAAGAGGATGCTCTGCTCAAGCTGGTGTCCAGGATCCTCGAAGAGGATGTGGAAACGCCGGCACTGGGCGGCAATGTGCTTCCCATCAACGGATGTACGGTGGAGCAGGGTGCCGTCCGGGAAAAACGGATCCCCCGGAACCGGCTGGCAGTGCTGCAGACCATCGAATACATCAGGGCCTTTATGTGTGGCAGGCTGGGGTGGGCTTATACCAACAACCTGCTGATCATCTCCGGTGCTTTTGGCCTCTTTCGGAAGGAGCGGGGCGTCCGTGTGGGCGGATATATGACCAGCAGCGGCAAATACCGTAAAGATACCGTGGGCGAAGATATGGAAATCGTGGTTCGCATCTGCCGGCAGATGCGGGAAATGCGGCGGCCCTATCGCATTCGTTACGCATTCAACGCCAATTGCTGGACCGAAGTGCCCGAAGACCTGGGCTCTCTTCGGAAACAACGTTTCCGGTGGCAGCGCGGCTTGATTGAAATCCTGTATTTTCACAAGGTGATGCTCTTCAATCCCCGGTACGGGCGAATCGGGATGACCGCAATGCCTTATTACTTTCTCTTTGAAGTGTTGGGACCTCTCTTTGAACTGCAGGGCTATCTTACGGTGCTGCTGGCCGCCGTATTGGGGGTGCTGTATTTCGACGTTGCCGTGATGCTTTTTGTGGCGGTGGTGTTGTCCGGGACCCTGATCTCCATTGCGGCGCTGCTGGTGGCCGAACACGCAGGCAGATTGTTCCCGCCCCGGGATACCGGCCGGCTTCTGTTGTGGGC
>JAAYDG010000037.1 GCA_012729355.1 Clostridiales bacterium | reverse complement strand
GATAGAACTGTCTGATTTTTTCTTTTTGAATACCCATTCTCTTTGGATCTGAAAGGTCAATACGAACAGAATACTGTCTACGAGCAGTTTTACACCTGTTTTGCCGAAGCCGGTGAATCCTGCCGCACCCACCAAGAACGCCACTCCTTTATAAGAGATCATCATCTGGACAAAACAGAGGAGATAGTATCGAATGATCGTAATGCGGTGAGGCTCATCGCTGGAAAATACTGCTTTGCGGTTGAAAGCGTAATTGAACAGCGAAGATACGGCACGTGCCCCGGCGGTAGCTATCAAAATCTGTCGGTTCAGGCTGTCCATATCCCGCAGCAACCAGACCAAAAACGTGAATATCAAAAGATCGATCCCGGCCGATGCGACAGATCCTCCGGCAAATTTCAAGATCGGACCGTATATTTTGGCCGAATCCGTAAGCGGGTTGAAATGGGAGGTCGCATTGTTTTCGATGTAGACCGTTTCGATCGGGATTTCCCGAAATCCGATTCCTGCAGTCTTCATGTACAACAGCATATTGGTTTCATATTCAAACCGTTCTCCCGCAACCTCGATAAAGCGCGGCAGATACTTCGCAGAAATTGCGCGCATGCCGGTTTGGGTATCGGAAAGCGCAATGCCGCACAGCATCCTGAATACTCCGCTTGTGATCGTGTTTCCCATCCGGTTGTGCAGCGGCACGTGGCTTCCCTTGAAATTCCGAACGCCCAACATCACCGTTTTCGGCTCTCCGACCAAGGCTTCGGCCAATCGGCGCGCATCCCGGGGCTTGTGTTGATTGTCCCCGTCCACCGTCACGATACCCGCGATATCTTTCCGCTCGTGAAAAATGTATTCGAAGGCCGTTTTCAGCGCACGACCCTTTCCTCTATTTTTGACGTGGTGCAGCACCGTGCACTGCGGACGTTGCTCCGCTTCAAGAAAAGGTGCGCTGTGCGCTTCGTCGCTGCCGTCATCCACCACAAGCACATGAGAAAAACCGGCTTCCATCATCCCGTCGATCACTTGGATCAGCTTCTCGTCCGGATTCAGAGACGGTACGACCACCATCAACTGGGCAAGGGCTCCCTCGTCCATGCTCCCGTCTTTCTTATTTTTGACTTCGTTTATCCTTGTCATGATCGATTCTTGCTCCTGCCCCACAGCAAAAATATCACAAACACGCCGAGCAGTGTGGCGGTGAGGATCCACATCGTCGAGGATCCCGGGATATCCGGGAAACGATTCGCCGGATTTTCCTGTGCGCCGTCTTCCTCGGTCACTTTTTCCGTTTCCGAATCCGGCGTCTCTTCCGGTAACACGTCGTCGGAGAAGTGTTCGATATTTTGGAAAAAGTCAGGCTCTTCCTCCGGGATGTCCGGTCCCACGGTGGTATGGAACAGGCCGAATGCCCTGCAGTCGTGGACGCCTTCCGTGCGAACCGAAAACCATTTCTGTTGAGAAAGATGCTCCGCAAATCCGGCTTCCGCCATTTCGAAAGCGGTCCTTCCTCCGAATCGTTCCAGCGGCGTGTTCCAGTCCATTACCACTGCGCCTTCCGGATAGAGATGCAGGTAGACTTTACTTGCTTCGAAGGTCCCCCATTCTTCCACCTGTTCGGGCAGATACGTTTCATCTGCCGCCAGAGAGACCGCCTGCCGCAGCACCCATGCGTTCAGCATGTGTACTCCGTGTCCGTATTCACCCTCGACATCGTGCCCGATGACCACTTCCGGCTTGAATCTGCGCAGCAGTTCCACTTGATAGGAAAAGACCCGGTCCAGATCGTACAGTGTTTTGGCATGCTCCAGGTTGTCCGAATAGTAATCCGGAAAATCACCGATCACCGGATACGCCCGGATCCCGACGGTCCAAAGTCCGTTCAGCAACTCATGGGGTCTGTAGGGCTCTGCCCAGTGGTGCGTCAGATAGGCAACCTGCACTTTGTATCCCAGTTCTCCCGCATAATACGGCATGGTTCCGCCAAAAAATAAATGCTCGTCATCGGCATGCGTGGGCAGCAGCAGCAAATCCGCATCTTCATGAGGCGGTGTCCATACCTGAACCGAATCGGGCAAAGGGCCCTCCCCGTAGAGACTCAGCTCGCACAAAGTCGTTGCGTTTGCCGGCATCACCATCGTAATCTCCGAGGATGGCTCGGGCAATGAGATGTATTCATGGATCCAATCGTTCTTTCCCAGAAGATACATGGAACTGCGGGTCTCTTCCCGGGTCTGCAGCGCCCAGTGTCCGGGCGGCTTGTCCCATATCAGGTATAGGCCGTGGATCTTCTCCTGGGTTCGGACGGATATTTCCGTCCCTGCCGGGAGCTCGAGTTTTGTCGTATATCGATCGTCCAGAAGCTGCATGTAATTGTAGCTTCCGCCTTTGGGATCCGTAACGGATATTTCGGCAAACGAATGCAGAGCCGCTGCTTCCTCCGCCGCATAGGAACCCGCTGCGGAAAACCAGCACAGAGACATAAACAGACATGTCGCGAAGACATGCCGGACTATTCTCGATGGACTGTGACTGCGGTTCAAACGCTTCCCTCCGAATTCCCTGCTTATTTACGCGTATATCCGTTGATCACATTTTTGGTTTCCTGAACCAAAATAAACGCCCCGGGATCTCTTTCTTCCACCAATCGCTGGAATGCCCTGAGTTTGGATTTATCCACGTCGGACAAAAGCATGTATTTTTCGTCCGAAAATTCCGATTTATTGACGTTCATTACGGTCACGGCATATCCGGCTTCCCGCAATGCGGACACGACATCATTGTTCTGACCGGTCGTGACCACGGATACCACCACGTGTCCGCTTATGAATTTCTTGGCAACTTTCCCGCCGACATACGTGCCGATGGCAAAGCCTCCGGCATAAGCGACTGCCGTGGGCAGAAACGGCCCTGATGAACTCAGTGCCTCGCGTACGATGGAATACCAGATAAATACTTCGATGAAGCCGACCGTGGCAGATGCGATGGTCTTTTCTTTCACGGTCAGCACCATCCTGACCGTACTCAATGTAACGTCGATGATACGAAAAGAAAATATTTTCAAACATGTGAGCAAAACCGCTGTTTCAATCATTTCCAATCCCCTTCCCCAAAATAAAATGCCTATGAATTGTACCATATCCGCGCACATTTTCCAAGTGCATTCTAGGGCAATATAGTGTACAATAAAATATACTACCTGCGGAGGTCGATTACAATGCACCAACTCCACTATATCCTTCCGCCGTTGCTGGGCTGGCTGATCGGATACGTCACCAATTCTCTTGCGGTGAAGATGCTGTTTCACCCCTACAAGTCGATTCGAATCGGAACGTTTCGTATCCCTTTCACACCTGGGATGATCCCCAAGCGACAAGATGAACTCAGTGTAGCGATGGGCAGGATGATCCAGAATCATCTGCTTACCTCGGAGTCGATACAAAAGCAACTTCTGTCCCCGGAGGTAAAGTCAGCTCTTATGGCTGAAATATCCGCCGGTTTTTTTGCTGCGATCCGCGAAAAAACCATAGGAGAAGCCGTTGCGGGCATCTCGGGCGTGGCGGAAGGCCGGCGCCTGAAAGAACACCTCGCCGGATGGACCGTCGAACGGATTCTGGTGGAATTGCAGCAGATCGACCTGCGAAATATGCTCGCACGCGAAGCAGGATCCTTCCTCGAAAAGAATCTGGGCGGTTTCGCAGCACTGTTTATAAGCGGAAAAACCGTCAGCGCCCTGACCGATGCTGTGGCGGACCGGATCCTGCACATACTTGCCTCGGACGGAAAACGAATCCTGCGACCGTATGCGGAGGCGGGGATCGAAGACATACTTTCACAACCGCTGGACGATACCTTGATCCAAAACGGACTCTCTCAGGATCATTTTCTTCTGATTCTGAGCCGTCTGTACGATCGGATCGTGCAGCAAGACCTGCAGAAAGCCATTGCGGCGCTCGATGTGGCGGCAATCGTGGAAAACAAGGTTGCGGCCATGGATGTGCGGGAACTGGAACAACTCATCACCTCCATCATGAAGCGGGAACTTCGCGGCATCATCAACCTCGGCGGACTGATCGGTGCTGTTCTCGGTGCGCTGTCTCTGCTGCTATGAACGGTGATTCCTTTACGTTTGATTGAAAAAACACTGAACCCATAGAAAAGAGGTACTTGATGAATATTGCATTTTTCCTGATCCCCAAGAGCGACGTTGCCTATCTGTACGATGATTATTCGCTTCGACAGGGCCTGGAGAAAATGAAACATCACGGCTACACGGCCATTCCGGTCATCAATAAGCAGGGGAAATACCTGAACACCATCAGCGAAGGGGATTTTCTGTGGCACATTCTGACAGACTATGCAGGACCCGAAGCGCTGTCGGAAATACCGATGCAAACCCTGGAAGCGGACTCGATCCGTGAACTGCTGGGCGAAGACCGAAACCCGCCGGTCCCGATCAACGCTTCTCCGGAAAAGTTGTTGTCCCGGGCATTGGAACAGAATTTCATCCCGGTCATCGATGACGCCGGATCTTTCATCGGAATCGTTACGCGTCGCGACATCCTGAAATATTTCCTCGAACCCTGCGACTGCAGAAAGGATCGATGAATGGATACCGCTATCGTTATACAGGTGGCAAAACTGATTGTGGTATTCGCCGCGCTGCTCCTGTCTCTCCGGGCAGGGTTGAAATTGGCGAAAGCCATGGCCGCCACCATCGTCGTCACGATTTTGATTTATTTCATATCCCCCCGGGACGTCCTGGCCATTTGGTGGGGCGCCACGACATCGCTCAACACCATCTCCCTGGTTTTGATCCTCTATCTGATCACCTTTCTGCAGCGCATGCTGGAGGATCGTGCGCAATTGCGGCTGGCGCAGCAGAACCTGAACGGTCTGTTCAACAACAGAAGGATCAACGTGACATTGGCGCCGATCTTTATCGGACTCCTTCCTTCCGCGGCAGCGGCGATCATCTGCGGACAAATCGTTCGGGATACCGTGGGCGAAGACATGAACCACGAAGAACAGGCTTTCGTCACCAGCTATTTCCGTCATATTCCGGAGAGTTTTCTCCCAACGTACGCCGCCATCATCATGATGAGCGAACTGTCCGGCGTCCGCCCCGGTGCTTTCGTCCTGGGCATGTTGCCGTTGGAAGTGCTCCTCTTTGCTCTCGGCTACTGGTTTTATATCCGAAAGATCCCCAAAGAGACAGGGCTTCCTCCGGCGGACAACAAGCCGAAACAAGCGATGGAACTGCTGTTGCATCTGTGGTCCATCCTTGCGATCATCGTCTTGATCATCGCGTTCGACTGGACAGTCCTGGCCGCGGTCGCTCTCGTCGCGTTTCTGTGCCTGCCCGTTTACAGGTATACGCCGAAGACCGCCGCACCCCTGCTGAGAAGTGCGTTTGAACCGTCGATGCTGCTCAACACGTATCTGATCATGGTTTTCAAGGATTTCATCATGCACACCGGTGCCGTGGAAGCACTGCCGGAATTCTTTACGAACCTCCCGGTGCCTACGTTCCTGGTCTTTGCGCTGATCTTTTTCTTCGGAACCGTAGTGGCCGGAGCCCAAGCCATCATCGCCATCTGCACCGTCATGGCCTTTGCCGCGATCCCGGGAGGCGGCATGCCGCTGATGGTCCTGCTCATGAGCTTCGCCTATGCCGCCATGCAGGTTTCACCGACCCACATCTGTCTGTTTATCATTGCGGATTATTTCGACGTTCCGATGATGTCATTGGTTCGAAGAGCGATTCCCATTATCACCCTATTCTGCATCCTGACGATCCCTTATTATCTGCTGCTGGTGAAGCTGCTGTAGGCGATCGGCAAAACGAAAAGACCCCGACTGTCGACATTCCCTTCGACTTGTGCTATCTTTAATGGTGTGGCGTTTTGATATCTCTTATACAGCAATCGCACCGTGTAAACGGTCGCTGAAGCACCTATTCAAGGAGGAAATCAGTAATGGAAATTCGGTATGCAACTCCCACTGATCTGGACAGCCTGTTGGATTTACTGCAAGCCAACCACGCAAACAATGTTCCCGATGATGAAAAGAAAAACGGATTCGTCACGACGAATATCACCAAGGAGCAGTTGTGCGATCTGATCGACAAGGAAAACGGCGTTACCGTAGCGGTGGACGGCGGACGAGTCGTGGGCTTTGCGTTGGCGGGCAGCTGGGATTATTGGAAACCCTGGCCGCTGTTTAGCTATATGATCGATATTTTGGAATCCTACGAGCTGGACGGGCAGACGATGACGACCGAAAATTCTTATCAATACGGGCCTATCTGCGTGGATAAAGCGTACCGCGGCACCGGCGTGTTCGAAAAAGTCTTCACGTTCTCGCTCGAAAGCATGGCCGACCGATTCCCGTACATGGTCACCTTTATCAATCAAATCAATCCCCGCTCCTATGCCGCCCACACCCGAAAAGGCGGTATGACCGAATCCGGAAAGTTTGACTGGAACGGCAATCACTATTGGATGATGGCGATCCGCACAAAATAACCCTTCGGCTTTCAGGCAGTCTTTCGTATCCCCGAAAAGCAAAACAGCCGGTACAGAGCGATCCGCTCTGTACCGGCTGTTTTTTCTTTCGTATCAGTTTTCAGAAACGCATTGTTTCGGAAATCGCGTTCCTACGTACAACTGAACCAGTGCCGAAGCGCCTGCCAGCCAGAAGACCCACTGGGGCCCCCAGACTGCCCAAACAATGCCGAATACCGGAGAGATGGACATCGCCATCACGTGATCGACCGCTTGCCCCACGGACAGGCTCGGGGTGATGTCGCCCGGGCGTTCCGCAATGCATCGCATCGTATAGGCATGAAACATCTCAAAAAACCGGGTGGCATCGGAGCCGATGAAAATCAGGATCGTCGCGCCCAGCAGGATCGGAGACGGCGGAACCACCCCCTGCGAAAAGCTGCGGGCAAAAAATCCGAAAATGCCGAACATGAAGATCATGTACATCCCCTCGAAGAACATCGCTTTTCTTAGCCCGAGGATATCCAGCAATTTCCCGAACTGAGGAGACAGGAACATCCCCACCGCAGCCGAAGCAATGAGCAGAAGCGCCGTAAAATCCGCTTTGTACCCCAGCAGTTTCACGAAGACCCACAGGCCGAACACCAGCCGGATCCTCTTTTGGCACCCGTACGCAAACGTGATCATGTAATACGGCATATACTCCTTCTTGAAGAGGAGCTTGCTTTTTTCCCGCCGCTGCATTCCCGACAGGTTCCTGCGCAGCGTCCACAGAAGCACGGCAGCCGTGGCACAGGACAACGCACCCAGCACGAACGGCATTTTGACCGGTGTGGTAAAGTCAAAAAGTCCGCTTCTGAATCCGAAGAACACAGCGATGGCTGAAATAAAATACCCAAACGTGGAAACTGCTTTGACCTTTCCCATCGTGGCACCCATTTTGCCTTCTTCGGAAAGACTCATGAGCATGGACGCTTCCAACGGAAAGTACAGATGAGATCCCAGAGAATAGATGAACATGAACAGGATCATCACTTCGAAATTCGGGGAAAGCGTGCCCATGACCAACAGGCCGATCACGCACAGTGCCTGAGCCATGATCGCCAGACTCACATCGGCATACATGACCAATGCCGACAGAATAAACATGCCCAGGATGCCCGGCAGTTCCCTCGGGGTCTCGATCAGACCCCGCACTTCGTCGGACACGTTGAACGCATCCACCAGGTAATTGGAAAAGATATTGATACTGAATCCTTCCATGATCGCAAAGCAGAAGACTACCGCCGTGAAGATCTTGATCGCATTCCTGGGCTGCAGATTATTAGGTTCCAACTAAAGCTTTCCTTCCTTCATGAACTGAGCATTGGTGCCGTTGATTGCGAAGAATTCCTTCTCGGCCCGCTTGCCGATGGCTTCCGGGCGATCCTTGACCGCATCCAGGTATTCCTTCTCGTCGATGTTCACCAGCTTTCGATCCTTCATGACGATCTTGCCGGCCACCACGGAGTGGGATACTTCCTCGCCTCTTGCGCTGTAGACCAGGTTGGGTACGATGTTCCGCATGGGATGGGTGAACACCGGCAGCATGGAGGGGAAATCCAGGTCTACGGCGATGAAGTCCGCCTGTTTGCCCGGCTCCAGGGATCCTACGATGTCGCCTACGCCGGCGGCTCTGGCCCCCTCGATGGTGGCCATGCGCAGCGCCCGCCAGGCAGGCATCACTTCGGGATTCTGATATTTGATCTTGTTGAACAGGCACACGTTTTTCATTTCATGGATGATGTTGTGGCAGTTGTTGCCCGGCGCCTGGTCCGAGCCCAGCGCCACATTGCCGCCGGCTTCCTGGAACACCACGCTGGGGCAGACCACACCGTCGATGATGCCGATGGAGGCGGGATTCACCACCATGCTGGCGCCGGAGCGGGCGACGACCCGTGCTTCCTCGTCATCGCAGTCGGTCAGATGGATGGCCATCAGACTTTCGTCCAGCAATCCCAGTTCCTTCAGAAAAGCCACAGGCCGTTTGCCGTAGCGCTGGACGATCTGGAACGTTTCCCGATCGCCCTGTTGAGTGTGCAGATGCATCTTGGTCTTTCTTTCCTTAACAACTTTCTGGGTTTTCAAAAGCATCTCGGGACTGATGAAATCCGGGCCCTGAGGACCGAACAGGATCCGAATGTTGCCTTTATTGTGCCATTTGTCGTACATGCGGATGTTTTCCCGCAGGCCTTCTTCGCCCATGGCGTCGTCGAACTCGTAGAGTTCGCCGGGATTGTACACCTTTTTCTTCGCAGCACGGAACATCAGTGTCAGATTTCCGCGCGCACCCATCTTTGAAATAAACTGTGCGATGCTGTCGATTTCAAAATTCTGATCTCCCAAGGTAGTGGTTCCCGCTTTGACCGCTTCGATCAGAGCGACGCAGCTGCCCGCTTGCCCGTCTTCGACAGTCATGGCATTTGCAAAAGGCTGAAGTCCGTACATCATCCAATTATTCGTATCCTGTGCGAGACCTCTTAAAATATTATCTTCCGAATGCATATGCCCGTCGATAAATCCGGGGAAGACCGCGTGGTGGTCCAGTACCAAAACTTCTTCGGCTTTATATTGCGAGTCCACGCTGTCCGCATCGCAGAATTCCAGGATCTTCCCTTCGTCCACGACCATGGCAACGCCGGATCTATAGCCGACACCGTCATTGTCCATCGCGTAAAAGTGCGGCGCTTTGACGATCATATCAACTTTTTTCATTTTGTCCTCCATAGGTTCAACATCTATACCAACACATCAATAGTAACAAATAGACCTTTCAATAGCAAATATATTAAGTTAAAAAATCCGCTGTATTCCCTTGTTTTTTGTTCGCACTACCGCTATAATTGGAAAGTACGAATATACCCGAAGAGTTCGACCGGAGTTCAGCGGATGAAAACGCCCGACTACAGAAAAAAGACACCGCCTGACAGCCAGGGCCAGCTGACGATCAACATCTTTGCGATGTTCATGTCCGTGGTGGTTTTTCTGTTTATTCAGCAGGCCGGGATCCTGTTGCTGAACGTGATGTTCAGCCTCAGCTATCCTTCCGATATGGATAACGTTACCAATCTGCTGGGGACGATCATTCTCATCATATTTCTCACGTTTCTCTTCGGCGTGGCAAGCCAGATGGGGTACGGCGTCATTCGTCGGACAAAGGCAGAGCGCAAGATATTCGTCGTATACAACGTGGTGATCCTGGGAATTCTGTTCCTCCAGGGAATCACAGTAGTGCTCATGGTTCCTCCGGTGTATGCTGTACCGAACCTATTGATCAGCATCGCAACGGTATACAGCCTCTACACCGTCATCAAGGGTGTGCCGGATCGTCTCATGAACCGGATCCGGAGACAGAAAAAGTAACTATGGGCTGTTAGCTCAGCTGGTTAGAGCGCCTGCGTCACAAGCAGGAGGTCGTTGGTTCGAGTCCAATACAGCCCACCAAAAATCCCCGCAGATCCTGCGGGGATTTTGATGTTCTTCCGTCGTTTATTTTTCGTAGACCGGAATGCCCCGTTCGCCCAGGTGCGTAACCAGTTCATGGAATTTGTCTCCGATGAAATACAGCTCCGGATCGATGATGCCGGTGCGGCCGCTGTCGTCTTTTGCGACCATGATCGCCGCGATGGAGATCGGATATGCCGTAGCCAGTTCCATGGATGTGATGCCAGCCTCTTCGTCGGAATAGGTTTTCAGTTCATACGCTTTTTCAATGAACTTGCCGTCCTTCATTCCTTTTCCGACCACATACAGATATGTCATGTCCCGAAGGCCCCATTTTTTCGCCCACATTTTCTGGAAAAGTTTTTCGGAAACATCCTTCGGCCGGACGGTAACACCGTTTACGTCGATCTCTTCGGTGCTGAAATAGCCCATGGCTTCCAATTCTTTCATCTTGGCAATGTGCCCCGGCCAGCGCAATGTGCATTCGGCGATCTTTTTAACGCCTTTGCCCTTCATGTTTTTCTCCAGGGTGCACAATCCGTCGGTCCAGAAGACTTCCACTTCTCCGTGCCCCGGAATGATCAGCGCGTCAAAGACAGTCAGATTGGGTTTTTTCGTAACTTTTCCGTCTTCGATCACCGTCGCCGGTGTGATATACATGTCCAACATAGCTTCCAGGTTGAAAGATTCCATATAGTCCAGGGGATGAATCCCCTTGTCCACGGGAAGTCCACCCACGTACATGGTTGCCTCTTCCATCTGGTCAAACTCGTACTCCAGCTGTCCTACACAGATGTTGGCAAATCCGGGAGCGATTCCCATCCCCGGAACAGCCAGTACGCCGGCTTCCACAAGCGCTTCGTTGTGAGCATGATGCTTCGGCCAAAGCCAGTAATCGGAAAAGACAGCTTTCTTCCCCTTCGCTTTTGCAAGCGCCTTGTACACGGCATCTGTCGTCCCCCCGTCATGAGGCAGGCAGACGATGGTCACATCCCCTTTCATCATGAGATCCACTGTTTCATCCGTGTCTTGAATGTCGAATTTCACAAACGACGTTCTGGGATCCCGAACCAATTCCTTGGCAGTCTCCAGATTTTTCTGATCGATATCCGCAAAGATCACTTCTGCATCCGACTCGAATTTCAAAATATCGTAGCCGACAACGCGTCCCTGCAATCCGGTCCCCAGTATCAAATATTTCATTTCATCCTCCTTCACCTCAACAGAAATAGTGTTCACTGTTATTATGATAGCCGCTCGTACCGCTTTCGACAAAACTTGATTGCTATATTATAATATTTATTTGCTATCAAAGAATTTGTCGTGCCGAAAGCGCATCCATCATCTTCCTCGCCCTTTGTGACAAAGTCCCTTTACCGAAGCCGACTCTCCGTGCTATAATTCCCACATTGCACAAGGAGGCTTATGCTTATGAAAAAACAGTATCTCACGTTGATGATTCTGGCCGTACTTCTGCTGTTTTCCGCCTGCGGCGGAAGCGCAGCGGCCGACGCAGACGGCGAAGAGTCCAATGCTACGGCTTTGGGTGGCATCACCACCACGGATATCGAAGGCAACGCCGTAGACGGCAGCCTTTTCAGCGGTCACAAGCTGACCATGGTGAACTTTTGGTCCACCACCTGCCCCCCCTGCATTCGTGAAATGCCCGATTTGGCCGAACTGCACATCGCCCATGAAGGATTTCAAGTTGTGGGAATCGTTCTCAACATTGCCGAAACGAATATGGACAAGTTGCCGGATGTGCTGGATATCGTCGAACAGACCGGCGCTGCCTATCCCCATTTGGCCGTATCGGAGAGTTTGTACGAGGCAAAAGTAAAAGACATCCAGTACGTACCTGAGACGATCTTTGTGGATTCCACAGGCACGCAGGTGGGCGAAGCCTATGTCGGCGCAAAAAAATACGATGCGTGGAATGAAATCGTCGAGGAATTGCTGCAAGAGGTAGAGTAATGGCCACTCTCTGTAAAAAGTACAAGGCGCCCCTCCTGTTGGGCGCCGGGATTCTTTTTCTCGGGATCGGAGCCTTTCGGGGCGAGATTGTCGTCGTGCTGCAAAAAGCGGTAATCATCTGTCTGGAGTGTGTGGGCATTGGGTAAAAACCGTAGGAAACGCATGCGAACAGGTGTTCAGGCAGCGTTTACCGCCCTTTCCAACGGCTACCTGACCGGATTCCTGCAAGGAAAAATATATACCGGCCCCACGAAAGCAGTTTGCCTGCCGGGTTTGAACTGTTATTCCTGTCCCGGAGCGCTGGGATCCTGTCCCATCGGTTCTCTTCAGGCGGTGCTGAGCAGCCGACAGTTTTCCGTCTCGTTTTACGTTCTGGGTTTTCTGATGGCTGTAGGTGCCCTCTGGGGTCGTTTTGTGTGCGGCTGGCTTTGTCCTTTCGGACTGGTTCAGGACCTGATTTATAAAATCCCTTTCCCGAAAAAAGTAAAAAAAATCCCCGCCGACCGGTACCTGAAAGGCTTCAAGTACGTGATGCTGGCGGTATTCGTTATTCTGCTGCCGCTCTTTGCCGTGGACATAACGGGCATGGGCGATCCCTGGTTCTGCAAATATGTCTGCCCCTCGGGAACGTTGATGGCCGGGCTTCCTCTGCTGGCGGCCAATGTTGCGCTTCGGTCTGCAGCCGGCTGGCTCTTTGCCTGGAAATCAGTGATCCTGGCAGCGATCCTTTTCTTGTCTTTGCTGATCTGCAGGCCTTTCTGTCGCTACCTTTGTCCCCTGGGCGCGCTGTACGGTTTTATGAACAAAGCCTCCTTCTATCGGTTGGTGTTGGAGGAGGACCTCTGTATCCACTGCGGGAAATGCGAAGAAGCCTGCGACTTGGGCATTCCCGTTCTGACAAACCAGAACAGCATGGAATGCATTCGGTGCGGAGACTGCAAAAACGCCTGCCCTACCGGCGCACTGCACAGCACGCTGGATCGACTGTCTGCCCATAAAACAGGGACCGGCATTCCCGGCCGGCCCTCTTCTTCAAAATGATTCACTCTGCTTTTCGAATCTGCACCAAATTGGTGTGCTGAGGATTCCCCTTCGCCAACGGTGTGGGACGGGACGAAGTGAGCACATTCAGGCAGCCCCGTTCATCGACTCCGTCGGGTGCGGGTTTGAACCACCCGCCTTCGCTGAGGGCAACGATGCCTTTCATGATCCGGTCAGTGACAAACGCCGGTATGCGTACACACCCTCTGTCGTTGAAGACCTCCAACAGTTCTCCGTTTTGGATCCCCCGTTCCGCAGCATCCTGAAAATGGATCCATACAGCAGGAGGTTCCAGTTCCTCCAGAAGCGGATTGTTTTCATGGATGGAATGGCAGCGTCTTTTCGTATGATAGCCGATGAGCTGCAGGGGATATTTTTCTTTCAGCGGATCTTCCGGTCCTTCCTCGCAGGCAACGTAGCGCGGAAGACCGGGGATCTCTTCCGGATTTCCCATGTCGTAGAGCGTCTTTGAGAAGATTTCGATCTTCCCGGACGGGGTTTCAAAGCGCCCTTTATTTTGAATGATTTCCCGAAATGCGATGTACGGATCGCCGGCTTCAAACACGAAACAGCCGGCATTTTTAAATATCTCGAACGGCGGCAATTCCGGCTCGGAATTTCGCGCATCATCGTACAGTGCTCGCATCCACTCTTCCTGCGTTGCTTTTCCGTCCGTGAAGTCCCGTTCCATGCCGAGAGCAGCAGCTGTCTCCCGGATCCACTGGTATTCGAACCGACAGTCGAAAAGCGGCTCCATGCAGCGGTGATTATAGAGCAGATAGTTGTCGGTGACCCAGGGCGGCACGATGTTGTCCACTTCGAAAAAAGAAGGCGCCGGCAAAAGAACGTCGGCAAACCGGGCACCGGAAGTCAAAAATACATCGGAAACCACCAGCATTTCCACCTTCTGTTCATCCGACAGCAGTTCCACCGTCTGGTTGACATTGGAATGCTGCGTCAGAAGCAGAGCGTTGGCCAGGTTGAAAATGAGCTTGATGGAAGCGTCCAGCTTTGTCACACCGGTGATGCCATCTTCTCCGGGCGTCATGCATTCGGCATTCTCCACGGCTTTCGTCCAGAGAAAAGACGGGATCGCTCCCTTGTAAGGATTCTCGATCGCCGTAAAATCCGGCAGCAGATGTGTGGGGATCCAAGGCGTTCCGCCGCTGCTGCCCCCGCATTTACCCACATTCCCGGTGATACACGCAAGCGCTGCCGTACTGCGGTAAAACTGCTCTCCGTTGCCGGTGCGTTGGGGGCCCAACCCGGGCATCAGACAGGCCGGCTTGGTCCGGGCATATTGCTCGGCAAGCTTTCGGATCACATCGGCCGGCACACCGGTAATATCCTGAGCCCATTCGGCCGTTTTTTCCACCCCGTCCTGTCCTCCGGAAAGATAGGCGTAATAGCTTTCGCCGGCAGGCACGCCTTCCGGCATATGCGCCTCGTCGAAGCCCAGACAGAATTCATCCATGAATGTCTGATCCTGCAGGCCGCTTTTCCAGATGTGCCAGCACAGAGCATCGGCCAGTGCGGAGTCGGTAGAGGGCTTGATGGGGATCCATTCATCTGCATACGTAAGGACCGATTCGCTTTTTCGGGGATCGATCACCACAATGGGAATACCCTGCTCTTTCGCCCGGGTCAGGGTACGGTTCAAGAAAGGGCCGAAGGAATTGGCCGAAGGATTGTGCCCCCAAAGAATGATCATGCCCGCGCGGAGCAGATCCTCCTCCGTATGGCCGCACTCCAGCGTGCCGTACACATAGGGCATCACGTAATTTGCGCAGGCGGCACTGTAATAGTTGTAATAATTCAAAAAGCCGCCGTCCAGACCCAGGAGCCGCTTCATAAAGCGGTCCCCTCTCAGCAGAGCCGATACACCGGATGCCGGCGTAACAAAACGGGAGGAAGGACCGTATAACGCTTTCGTTTCGCGGATCTTTTGCGCGATTTTCCGCACCGCCTCATCCCAGGTGATCCTGCGAAATCTTCCTTCGCCCCGTTTTCCCGTACGTTCCATGGGATAGCGGAGTCTGTCCGCAGTCAGGAACGTCTGACGGTAAGCCCGTCCTCTGGCGCAACCCGTAAAAGGCAGCACCGATGTATCCGGCGTGATCTCCAGCACACATCCCTCCTGCACTCTGGCGCTCATGAGGCACTTCGCGCCACAGTCATTGAAACTGGCGATGGCAATTTGCCGCTCCGGATCCAATGCGATCGGCGGACCGGCTGTCCAGTCTGCCGAATCCAATGCCGGCAACCCTTCTGCCTGTTCGTGGAGCAGGATATCCCGCCCCTGCACCGCATCGCTCATGACTGCACAGAGATCCTGAATTTCCGGAAGGTCGCTGTGTTTCAGCAGCGCTTCCCGGACACATCTCACCGTGTCGACGGTAAAATCCCGCAAAAAAGCATCCGATGCTCCGGAAAAGACACCTTCTTCGTGGAGATCGCATACGGAAAGGTATTCCAGAAAACGAAACTGCTGCCCGATGTAGTCCGGCGGATTTCCGTCCATCGGTGCGGCTTCGTATCCGCAGGCTTTATAGCGCTTGATCACATCCAACGTCACCCGGTTGCAGAGTTCCGACGTTCCCGTTTTTGCGCAGGAAGCCCACAAAGGCACGCAAACATCTGCCCGCGTGCCCTTGAGTAAATCATCATAAATTTCTTGGGGGATCGTCGAAACGATTCCGAGACAGGAAGCTTCGCTGCGCCATTGTTCCAAATCTTCGAAAAAGACCCGAAGACAATGCCACAGAATATATCGTGCTGCCTTGCTGTTCTTTTTTTCAATCATTCCGGATCTCCCGTGCCGGCCTGCTTACCGGCCGCTCAGGTTCTCTTTCACCCGGGCTTCCGCCAGGCTGATCTCGTTGTGGAATGCCTGTTCTTTCAGCGCTTCGTATTCCTTCATATCATCTTCCATCACGGCAGCCCACTCTTTTGCAAAGCCTCCGTCGACGATATTCTCGTACTGTTCTTCCAGAAACTTGCGGATCGGCGCCGTGTCCACTTTACCGAACCTGGAAAGCTGACCGTACTGACTCGTACGGGAATGCATGGGCAGCTGTTTGAACAGCCCCACATCCGCCATTTTCTCCATCATCACGGCCGGTTCTTTCGACAGGTACAGCTCCGTCAGGATCGATTCCGGCGAATGTCCTTTTTCCACGAACAGTTTGAAGGCTTCGTTGATCACGTTCATGATCAGGGGCCATACGGCCTGCTCCGACATGAGGTCCAGATACGTTTCGTCGTTGAAGGTCACCTCGATGGCGCCGGCTTTCGTGGATCCCAGCGCTTTTGCCAGACCGATGGCAATTTCTTTCGCATGGCCGGAAGCATTTTGTTCCACAACGACAAACGTGGGAAATCCCGTGCCGTTTTCGTACGTCTCCCGGACGCCTTTCCCGATCATCCTGGGAGCGACCATGATCACGTCCACGTCTTTTCTCGGCGTGATAAATCCGTAGGTGATGTTGTAGCCCGAGGAAAAGTTCAGCACGTTTCCGGCTTCCAGATTGGGTTCGATTTCCTCTTTATAGATTTTCGGCGCGACCTCGTCGGGAATCAAAATGAAAATGATATCGGCCAGTTTGGACGCTTCCGCGATGGGATACACCGGGAACCCGTCATCGTTGGCCTGAGTCCAGGATTCGTCCCGCACGCTGCCGATAATGATGCTCTTCACCCCGGAATCCCTCATGTTCAAGGCTTGAGATCTGCCTTGATTTCCGTATCCGATGATGGCGATCGTCTTGTCTGTGACAAAACCAATATCTCCGTCTTTGTCATAATAAATTTTACTCACTTTGACTCCCTTCGATTCTGTGACACGGCTCAATGACGCGCCACCGCAAAAATATCTTACTTAATAAGCAGAAGCGGACGTTTCCGTCCGTCTGTTGTGTTACTGCCCCAACACGTCCACCGCAATGCCGGCCGATTCGAAAACAGACCGGATCCCGGCCAGCCGTTCCGGTGAAGGAGGTTCAAATCGTTCGGCGACTTCCCCGATCCTTTCGGATTTGGATATTCCAAGAGTATGATACGGTAAAAGCGTCACTTTCCGCAAGTTGTTTTTCCGTAAAAACGCCGCCGTCTCTTCGATCACGTTGTCCGTATCGTTGTATCCTTGGATCAGCGGCATGCGGATGGTGATCTTTTTGCGGATGAGATCGTCGGCGGACAACCGTTCCAGATTCTCCAGGATCAGGCGGTTGTCCACGCCGGTTCCCTTCCGATGCTCGTCCGGGAGAATGCATTTCATGTCATACAGAATATCTGTTACGTTATCCCGCGAAGCCAGGGCCAACAATGCGTCTCCGTCACCGTATCCCGATGTATCCAAACAGACGTCGATGCCTTTGTCTGCAGCAATGCGGATGACCTCCTCCACGTACTGCGGACGCGAGAGCATCTCACCGCCGGACACCGTGATCCCGCCTCCGGTATGCTCATAAAACCCTTTGTCTTTTTCTGCTTCCTTTACGGCTTCCTCCGCGGTCATGTCTTCGGCCACGGATTGAAGCGCACCCGAATAACAAGCCTGCGTGCACAGCATGCAGGAATCACACAGATCCCGATCGATATCGATCTTGCCGTCCCGGGGACGAATCGCATCCTTGGGACAGGCTTCGATACAATATCCGCAACCGATGCACCGATTGGTCAAATAGATGAGCTGCGGAGAAAAATCGATCATCTCAGGGTTGTGGCACCACTTGCAGCGAAGCGGGCAACCTTTCAGGAAAATCGTGGTACGAATTCCCGGACCGTCTTCCACGGAAAATTTTTGAATGCTTCCCACCGGAGCGCTCAACGTTTGCTGATTCACACAAGACCCCCTACGATAAATGTGCCGTTCTGTCGATGATCGTATCCTGAGCGGCCTTGTCCAGTTCGGTAAAATAGGCCATATAGCCGGCAACGCGGACCATCAGTCCTCTGTATTTTTCCGGATTCTTTTGGGCGTCGATCAATGTCTGGTTATCTACTACATTGATCTGAATGTGCTCCCCGCCGTTGTCAAAATAGGTCTTGATGACGCCTTCCACGATCTCCAGACCCTTCTCTCCTTCAATCCCCTTGGGGTCGAAGCGAAGGTTGAACAGCGCGCCGTCGTGGAACGCCGTCTGGTTGATGGCGCCCACCGATTTGACCGTGGCCGTAGGACCGCTGGTATCCCGGCCCATCACGGGAGAGGAATTGTCGCTGAATGGTTCATGGGCTTTTCTGCCGTCCGGCGTCGCACCGGTCACTTCGCCGTGGGAAATGTTCACCGTCTGCGACAGGTTGCAGAAGGAATACTTGCCGCCCCGGGCATCGTCGAATTCCTGAACGGTTTCCGCCACAAAAGTCAGATATTCCCGTACCCGTCCGTCCACTTTGGGATCGTCGTTTCCGAATTTGGCAGGCTTGTTGATCAGCAGCTGACGAATGCGCTCTTCTCCCTCGAAATTCTTATCCAGGATGTCCACCAGTTTCTCCAGTGGAAGCGTCTTGTCTTGGAACACCACTTGGTCGATGGCTTCCAGGGAATCCCCCAGATTGGCCGGTCCTGTGACAAACATGCCGGAGGTGGTATACTTTGCACCGCCTTCCTGGACCGACATCCCCGATTCGATGCAGCCGTCGACGGCCATAGAGGCCAGTATCACCGGCAGCCGTTCGGCATGGATCGGAACAATGAGATTATAGCCGTCGCGAATCATTTGATAGAAATATTCAGACTGCTTTTTGACCGCTTCCATCACATCCTCGATGCAGTGAAAATCCGACAACGCGCCGGTCTTGAGGCCGACTTGCTCGCCGGAAGCGGGATCGATCCCGTTGTGCAGGACCAGCTCCAGCATTTTGGGGGCGTTGACGTAGCCGGCATCCGGACTTCCGTCTGTCGTGCCGCCGCCGGGCGCCGGTTGGATACAGCCGACGATGCACCAGTCTCTGGCTTCTTCGATCGTGCATCCCTTTCCCCGGACCATCTTCATCGCGGCCTTGTCGCTGAAGAAGCCCGGATTTGCCATGCCCTTCTGAACCATCTGCGCGCCTTTTCGGAGCAGATCGGCAGGCGTTCCGTCATGGACTCTCAATGCCAGGACCGGCTGTGTCGTCTGCAGATCCGCACCGGCATCCAGACAGAGATAGGACAGCGCATTGGTGGCATCGTTGCCCTGACGATCCACACCGCCCACCATCAGGATCTCCCACATAGGATAACCGGCAAAGGATTTCGAGTACCACTTGTCGCGAACTTCATAAACTTCACAGCACTTTAGATAGAAGCATTCCAGCAGTTCCAGCACTTCCTCGTCGTCCAGAAGTGTACCGCGGCTGCGATCCATTTCAAGATAGGGATACATGTATTGATCGAACCGGCCGAATCCGCATGCGGTGGTCGGTGCTTCGATATGGAAGGAAACCTGGATCAACCAGACGAACTGCAGCGCTTCCTGAAAACTGCGGGGCGGATTGGCCGGCACGTTGCGGCAATTCTCCGCAATGGTCAAAAGCTCCCGCTTTCTCTTCGAATCTTCCTCGAAAGCCGCCTTTTCTTCGGCTTTGTCCGCACAGCGCTCCGCATAGCGAATGATTCCTTTGGACAGGATGATGCACCCTGTCCAGAAATCGATCTTCGGCTGCCTGCAGACGTGTCCGCCCTTTGCTCTCTCCTCCCGGATCAGCTCATTGCACATTTCGATATGGCCGTTGAGTCCCAGAGACAGCAGCCTCCGGTAGTTGGGTGTTGTCTCGCCGGATACACCGTTTCGACATCCTATAGAAATCAAATCTTTCTGACGGGCGTTTTCGATCTCCGGCGGAAGGATCTCCGGCGCCAGGTCTTCCACGGACTTTCCTTCCCAGTATTCGAACAGCTCCAGGATCCTGGTCTTATCTTTCTGCGAAATGTGGTAAGGATCCGTTTTTCTCACGGGAAATTCGTCCAGTTCATCCCGAAGCCATTTGGTGGATGTGTATTCCATAAACAGGTTTGCGCCTTTGTAAGTATTGGTGGGCGAACCAACCACCAATTCATCCGGATTGATGCACACTGTCATGTTTTCCAAGATATATGCCACGACCTTGGCACGAAAAATCGGCGCTGCTTCTCCCGCATATTTTTGATAAGCCTCTGTAGCCAGTTCCAAGTGTTCTGCCGTGATGGTGGGCATCGTGTCAAAATACTGCTTTTTCATTCTGCTCAGGCGTTCGTTTAACATCTGTTTCTCTCCTACTCGAACATCGTATGCCAATGATACCGTATCTATTCTATTGATATTCTTTCGCTGGAGCAATATTTAATTGCTTTTCCTTCATATTTACTTGTTAGTTGTGATCTTTTCGGATAAAATGAGGGCATAGAAAGGGGGCCCGCCATGTTTCAACCTGAACTGCCTCAAGATGAACGTTCGCCCATCGACATTCGAATTCTGTCCATTGAGGAATATCCTTTGCATTATCATGCGGATATCGAACTGATTTTCGTCCTGGACGGACAGATCCGTTTGCAGCAGGGCAGCAACGATTATCGGATGAAAGCCGGAGACATCTTTGCGTGCAACGGAAAGGAAGTCCACGGGATGTACGGATCCCTGGGCGAAAATGCCGTCGCGTTGATTCGTGTGAGCAATCGGATCTTTTCCAACTACTATCCGAATCTGTCCAGGAGCTGCTACCGGACCAACACGCCAGACCCTGACGATGAGAGACTGTCCATTTTACGTAGAGAATTGATCGGCCTCTTGTTCAACTACGGTGAAAATCTTCGTCACTACGAGCAGATCAATATCGCCGTCATGAAAAAAATACTGGGCTTTCTGGAGTCCAACTTCAACTATTTTACGGTCCGTGACGGGGTCGTTCGAAACGAGTTCATTGAAAATCGCCAAACGGCGCAACGCATCAGCCGGATCATACTGCGCATCTATGAAAGCTACTTCCAAAAGTTGACACTGGACGAATTGAGCCGGAAGGAAGAACTCAGCAGTTTTTATCTCTCCCACCTGATCCGGGAGCACACGGGCCTTTCTTTCCGTGAGTTTCTGGCATTCGCCCGGGTGGAATCCGCTCAGCTGCTTCTGCTGGACGAAACCGTCAACCTGAACGATCTCCACGAAATGGT
>JAAYDG010000036.1 GCA_012729355.1 Clostridiales bacterium | reverse complement strand
TCATATTCTCCCAGGCCGGTCCCGAGAACGATCCCCAGTTCCGGCTGGAATCCGCCGGATACCTCACGGATGTATTCGGCACTCTCCCGGTAGTATTCATAGGTGTATTCCACAGTTCGCTCCTTTCCTGTCTTGTTTTTTCTGCGGGAACAAGTGCGCCTCAACCTCTCTTGAGATACGCAGTGATACAGTGGAGGGATCCTCTGCCTTTCTGGATCTCCGAGACGTTGACAGTCGTAACGCGAATCCCGTTCTTTTCCAGTAATTCATGAGTCCTGGGCGTTCCCTCGGCCATCAGGATGTGGCCCGGTTCCAGTGCGACAAAATTGCATGCCAGTTCTCGCACTTCCGTCAAGGAAGGTGCTTCCAGGATCTTATATCCCTTCTTTTTCAACGCATCCAGCACATCATAAGGCACCTGGGAAACATGGCCGATGACCACATCGTTGCTGGCGGGGTTGAGCAGGCCGTCGATATGGATGTTGCTGTAGGGAAGCTGCATGGGGATGATCTCCGTTACACCCTGCCGGCGCAGTTCCTCGGCAACCTGATCGTATCCGCTTCGGTTGCATCGGATCCCGGTGGACAAAACGCAGGTGCGCCGGTCGACCCACATGGCATTGGCCCCTTCGAAAATCCCGTCTCCGTTGATGGTGCGGACGATGGGAACTCCGATCTTCGCCAGCGCCTGGGCAATGTAGCGTTCCTCTCCCCTGCGGGTGGCCATGCCCGGCCGGGTCAGGATGGCGCCTTCCGGTGTCATAAACATCAGATCGCGGCAATACACCGCGTTGGGACGATCTACGCGCTGTTCTTCCACATAATAGACCTTGGCTCCATGCTGCCGGTAAATGTTCGTCACATCATCGTGCTGCTTTCGCATGAGCGCCACGTCCAGCGGTTCATCGGTAAACCGGACCGCTTCCGCGTCGAATGCCTCCACTTCCTTCCCGGGGCGCCGCATCAGAACGGCTTTCAGTTTTTCCACTTCCGAAGATACCCCCCAATCACCCCAATACAAAGGCATATCCTCTTCAAAATGAGTCTCTTTGGGAAACCATTTTTCGCCGGGGATCGCGTCCACGTCAAATCGATTTTTCATGCTTTGGTTCACCTCCTTAAAGTGGTTTCAGTATAGCATACGGCCTTGTACATTGACAAATAAGACTTGTGCTTGCATAATGTTAACAATTCAAGGGAGGAGCATACGATGGGCATCGGACTTTTCAGAAAAAAAACAACGGCCGAACTGGTTTTGACCAACGGGCGGGTGCATACGATGAATCCGGATCATCCCCTCGCCGAAGCGGTTGCCTGCGCGGCGGGGAAAATCGTCAGTGTGGGAACGATGCAGGATGTCGAAGCGATGATCACGGAAAACACCACGATCCTGGATCTGGAAGGACGCGATGTGACACCCGGTCGAATTGCTCTCCACAGCAATCCGATCCCTTCCGTGTTCAAGGAGCAATATCTGCAGCTGACGGAAAAAACGACCGGAAAGGAAATCCTCCGGTCTCTGATCGACTTCATCGGCCGGCATCCCAAAGAGGAACGCTATCTGGCCTACGGATACGATACCTCCCTCGTCACGGAGGAAGAGATCTCATTCATGCGACAGACGATCAACGCGGAATCACCGGAGATCCCAGTGATCCTGGTGGCCTCCGACGGTCTGCACATGATCCTGAACGCTCCGGCGGCGGCTGCTGCCGCAGCGGAAGCCGAAGTACTGGGCATGCCTGCCGTTACGCCCGCGCTGGTCACGTCGGTGCTCTTGTCTGCGGATATCGCCACGCTCCTGGAGAATTTGTCGATCCATATGTTCCAGCAGGCTCAAAAGGGCATCACTTCCGAATTCGTGCAACCCTCTTTCACCCACTTCGAAAACATTTACAGGGAATTGCTGGTGGATGCCTACCAAGCGCATCTGCTGAGACAACGTTATTTCGGATCTCTGCGGGTCAACGCCCCGATTCCGGAACGGCTCGTTCTGCACCACATGGCGCAAAAGCACACCGCCTGCGCAGAGCTGAATGGCCTGATCCAGTTCCGGACCCTTGTGGTCCGGTACAGCAGTATCGAAGGAAGCAGCCATTTCATGAGCGAAGCATATGTGCGACAACTGTGTACGCTTGCGGCGGATAAAGGATATCACATCCGCATCGCAGCTTCGGATCATTTTGCTGCGGTCACAGCGCTGCAGCTGTTGTCGGAACTGAAGACCTCGTACAAGAGATCGGCCTTCTCCGTGGAACACGACGAGACCCTGACAGAAGAAGAGCGTGCTTCGATCCTGACAGCGGAAATCTATGAATACGCCGCAAAAACCCCTTCCGGTCCGGGCTTGATGCCAGACGCACAATTGGAAGAAGACACGGTTCGCGCTGCGGAGCGCCTGGGACTCGCTGCGGAATGCGGCAGCATCGAACCCGGGAAATGGGCGGACATGGCCGTCTTCGAAGATGATCCGACCGCTTCCGCTACGATTTCGCCAACGACACGGATGACGATCGTAAACGGACAAATCGTCTACGACAGCCAGAACGATTCGCCGGAGAAATGGAACCGGAAGATCCGAAAGACGGTTTTCCAAGGTGAATGAAGCATCGGATTTTTCAAGAAAAACAGTTTCGTATATTGACAGCAGTCTGTCGAAATGGTACTATTTCTCTTGCGTAGTTTGCAACAATTTGCATTGTGGCGGTGTAGCTTAGCTGGCTAGAGCGTCCGGTTCATACCCGGAAGGTCGGTGGTTCGAGTCCACTCGCCGCTACCACGATTGCGGCCCGGTAGTTCAGTTGGTTAGAATGCCAGCCTGTACGCTGGAGGTCGACGGTTCGAGCCCGTTCCGGGTCGCCAATTTTATGCAAACATGGTGGGTATCGTCAAGTGGTCAAGACCCAGGGTTGTGGCTCCTGTATACGTGGGTTCGACTCCCACTACCCACCCCATTTTTAAAAAATCACATTTCACCCTTGGATTTTCGGGAGTACGTGATATAATAATACACGCGGATTTCAATATTGGGGTATAGCCAAGCGGTAAGGCAACGGATTCTGATTCCGTCATGCGAAGGTTCGAATCCTTCTACCCTAGCCAACAGAAGCATGCCGGCCTCGCGCCGGCATTCTGCGGCGACATAGCCAAGTGGTAAGGCACAGGTCTGCAAAACCTTGATTCCCCGGTTCAAATCCGGGTGTCGCCTCCAGAACAAAAGCCTGCAATCTCCGATTGCAGGCTTTTTCATGCTGTCTTCGTTTGATTCGAACGTCAGTTGACGATCATTTCGACGACCCGCCACTTCCCGTCGGACTCCAGTGCCAGATAATAAGTCAGATCCGTATCGTAGGTCGTCACTTTGCCTTGCCCCACGATAATGTAGTCATAGGTCATGCGAAGGGAGATCAGATGATCGGTATACATGATCCGGTCCAGAATTTCCATATTTTCGAATCGATTGCTGTCGTGCAGCGTATACCAATTCACTTCCAGTGTGCGCAGGCGGTCATATACAGGCGCCGTGTCCACCAGATATCCTCTCAAGCCGCTCCAGCCCAGATCATCGCTCATATAGTGAGAATATCGGTGGGTGATCGTGACAGCACGCTCCTCCACCTCTTTCATGAGTGCTGTGTCCGGAGGCAATCCGACCACTGCGCAATCCGGCGCCACATAGACACCTTCCGCAGACCGCGACCCGTCGACACCTTTGATCGGCGGCACCCAAAACAAGCCTTCCAGGGTATAAACATTGTACTGTGGGATCTCGACTTCGTTTTCGGGATATTCCGCCAGGTCTTGCAGGTCTTCGGGCACTTTGCCCCGGTCCGTCAAATGTTCACCGGTCAACAGAAGATCCCCTGCATAGACCTGCACCTTGGGTGCGGCCATCACGGTCAGATCCCGCATACCAAACAAGCTGTCCACACGATACAGCGCCAGTCCCAATATGCCGCCCTGTTCCTCCGCCGACAGCGTGGCAACAGCGACTGCTTCTCCGTCGGCCAGAATGTGATAAGCGATATCGCCGGACCCGCTCCACCCGGATATCTTTTGGTAGGTCACTTCCTTATCCCGGATCAAATGCGCGAAAAGAACACCGTTTTCCTGCGCAGACAGGCCTGGAATCTCTTTGCCGTACTTCACAAGAACATCTACACAGGTCCCCTCTTCCCGAGCCTCTTCGTCCAGGGACCGCACCAAATGATCCATCAGATTTTTCGGAATACCCGACTCGTAGGCAGCCAGCCCGGTCCAAAGATAGAGCCAGAAAGCAATTATCATCAGCAACAGCACCAAAACAAATATTCCATAGGGCCGCCGGAAACGCCCGAATATCCCTTTATTCGACATCATCTTCCACCCTCCTCACGAGAAAGCATGTAGGCAGAGGACGTTCCCCGTACAGAGAGCACACATTGGTGATCACTTCGCCTTCATATACCATGCTGGAGCTGGTGCCCCCATCCAGATTGGCGGCGTTCACCGCACCGTATTCCAGCATCACATCGATCAGATCGGCGTAGCTGGCGCCCAGGCTGTTGGTCTGTCGTCCGTCGATCACCAGCAGAAGAACTGCGCCGTCCGCACGCTGACCGATCGCCGTTCTGGGGTTGAGCCCTCCTCCGGAATCGCCCACTTCCATCCCTTTTCCGTTGACGACCAGCAGCGGACCCCAGGCGACTGCATCTCTCACGCCTGCCTCCACTGCTTCTTGTCCGGTCATCGTCCCGATCAGCAATCTGTCTTTGTCGTCAAACCCGATCACCTGGTGTGTCCCGTTCTTGCTCCCGTTTCTCCAAACGCCCTGAGAAACCACGATCCCCTGGGCTTTTGCCCCTTTCCCCAGACCGGCGATATCCTCAAAGCCACCGCCGTTGACTCCTGCGATGGCATTCTCCCGCGCAGCCATTTGAGCGACCTGCTGCCCCCGGGCTACGGTAAAATCAGGGATCGCCGCCACGTAGACTCTGGAAGGATCGTTGACGATCATCATTTTCCCTTTATATGTGGAACCACTCACATCGTGGATCGTCAACGCGTTCAAATCATACTCTTCGTC
>JAAYDG010000035.1 GCA_012729355.1 Clostridiales bacterium | reverse complement strand
TTTATGGCGGATCCAACGAGAAATATTCGGCAATCATCTCTCTGGCCACTGGGGCGCCGAAGCTGCCTTGGCCGCCCTGGACGAGGAGGACAGCGATGGCGATTTGGGGATCTTCGGCAGGCGCGCAGCAGACAAACCAGGAAAAATTGTCATACTCTTCCTTGTATGCATCCAGCTCCTCCGCACCGATGCGGTATTCCGTCAAGCACGTGACTGCGCTTCGCGCTGCCTCGCTGCCGGACGAATATCGAATCGGATCGTTACGCATCAGCGCATCGGCTTTGGCCTCCACGTCGGCCCAGGTCAGCTCCGGCGCGATGCGAAACAGATTATTTCGAAGGTAGTCCGTTTCATCTATCGGATCGATTTTTCCGCTCTTTTCCGCAGATCCGGTCTTTGCAGCGATTTCCATGGGAAATCCGCCGAAATACTCGGTTGCACTTCCGTTTGTTCCATGAGCCACCCTCCGCATACCGGCGAGGATCTTCCGGAAGATCTGAGGGTCTGCGTCGACAGGTTCCGGCGCGTTTCTTTCCATTGTCTCCTCTCCTTCCACAGACAGGACCAGGCTCACCTGGTTACGCATGCCCCCGTTGGCCAAGGTCGCCGCATAATTTGCCATTTGAAGCGGTGTAAACGCATTGCTCCCCTGGCCGATGGCCAGGTTCAGCAAATCTCCCTTGTTCCACTGCGCCTGATTGAAGTAGTCGAATTTGACAAGATCCGTCAGCGCGTCCAGCCGTTCTCTCCGGACATTCATCCGACTCAGGCGCGCCAGAATAAGAGGACGCGGCGGATTGTCTCGGCACCAGCCGACGATCTCCTCGATCCGTGCTTCCATCAAATCATCGTCCCTTGCGACATCCTCATCGAAATACCACTCTCTTCGCGCATATAAAAAGCGTCGCAGCGCAGTGATCGTCGCGTCCATTTTCTGCCCTGAAGACGGCAGCATTCCCGTCGCTTCGGTAATTTCAATGCCGGTAGGCATTCCCAACCCCAATTGCCGCGCATACGCGATCACGGTATCCGCGCCCATCGACTCGTCCATGCCCATGGATACCTGCTTTGCATGGTCGTAATTGCTGATCAGGTTATAGAAATAATAGTTGCAGGATACCTCGATGGCCTCCGCCAGGTCGATATATCCGTGTGTCCGGCGAGATTCATTCCAGATCAAACATCCGAATGTCCGATCGCCCACTACGATGGCTCCGTCGTCACGATATTTTTTATCCGCATCCAATCCCTTGGACAGCGCCGCCGCAGCCACCGCCATTTTGAAAGCCGAGCCGGGTTGGACGGCAGTTCTGGCAGCCACATTGAACAGCGGAGCCGGAGACAGGGGATCCTTGGGGTTTTCTGCCTGTAGCATATCCCAGTCTTCTCTGCTGATCCCTGCCGCAAAGAGATTCGGATCGAAGGACGGCACATTGGCCATTGCCAGAACATCACCGCTCTGCACATCCAGCGCTACGACAGCTCCTGATTTTGCGTTGGCATACTGTGGAAAAGTCACATTGCCCCAGGAGCTCTCATACGTCCCGCCTTCCCGGAGTTTTTGCAAAACTTGCCGCAGGGCTGTTTCGGCAGTTCTCTGCAGGTTCAAATCCAGCGTAAGTACGATATCACGGCCTTTGCTGGCTTGCGTATCCGAGATCGTGCTGACGCTTTCTCCCATTGCGTTTACCTGGACGACCTTCCTGCCGTCGGTCCCTCTCAATCGATCCTCGAAAACGCTTTCGATCCCCATTTTCCCGACCAGGTCTTCGGTTCCGTATCCCCGGCCCAGATAAAACTCCTTTTCACTTTCTGAAATCGCCCCCATGTATCCAAGCACGTGCCCCGCAGTTTCCCCGAAAGGGTAATACCGGATCGATTCGGCCACGACATCCACCCCCGGCAATTCCAAACTGCGCTCTTTGACCTCGACCACAGTGGCATGGGAAACGTCCGAAGCGATCGTTACGGGGATGTAGCTGTAGTATCCCCTCGCATCCAATTCGTTTCGGATCATCATCATTTTCCGGGCATCGTCTTCGCTCAAAGCAGAATCGATGTTGAAATGGGCTCGAATTTTTTGAAATGCTTCCTGTGCAGAGATATCGAAAGCAAGTTCATATCTCCCCAAGAACACGTTTTTCTCCAAATTGGGGGTGTATTCCATATGACGCACCGATATGGGCGGATATACGCCGTGAACATTCTGGAGTTCCAGCTGTGCATCGAACACGTCCAGCAAAGGGGATATCCCATATCTTCGTCGCAGTTCATCAAAAGATTGCTGTGCGGTATAGCCTTCGGGCATTTCCGATTTCTTCAGCCAGTCTGCGATTTCCCTGTCAAAAAGAAATACGAACCCGCCCTGATCATCCGTTTCTATGGGGAAATCCATGATGTGCGCATCCTGGTTGCGCTCCAGGATATCGATCAACGCCTTGATGCTGCGGTTGAGTTCCGAAGAAGACAATCCGCTCCGGTTCACAGTCACATCGAAAGTGGATGCGTTGTCAGCCAGCACAATTCCGTTTCGGTCCAGGATACGCCCTCTGGGCGCTGCGGTATGCAATGTTTTTGTGGTAAGATCCGATGCGCGTTCCCTCCAGAGATCGCCCTGGACCACGGTCAGCACAAAAAGACGCAAAAGCAGGGTCGTCATCAGAAGAAAAAACGCCAGCATGATTTGGTTATTTCTGTTTTTCAGCAGTCTCAGCATATCAGCGCAGCATTCCTTTTACGACTCCTGTCGTTACTCCGTTGGCAAGCATCAGAACCGGCAGTCTCGCAGCAAGGTATGCCCCATGGTACGGACTGCCGAACAGGAACAGGATCAGCCAGTAGACCACTTCGTACCATACCGTGGCCCAGAGTACCGTAGCGACCGATGTCAGAATATTGTGGGGATTCAAAGAATCGGAAACGACGTGCAGAACAGCGCATACGGAAAGGTATGCCAAGGCAGAGACACCCACGTACAGACCGAGGCTCAGATCGATCAGCAGTCCGCAGAGAACCGCCCCCCCATAAACGGCAGGATGACTTGAGACTGCACGCAACAACACGAGTGCGCACAAAACGAAATTCGCCGTAACGCCCACCAAAGGATAGGTGCTGAGCCAGCTGGTCTGAAGCAGCACAGCCATTCCGTATGCGACAATGATGTGGCTAACCCGCATGCGCTTCATAAAAGATCTTTGGTCACAATCACCAAAACGGTCGAGAGATTATCGAAATCCACGGCAGGCTCAATGTCGATGGTTTTCAGCAATGTCTCCCTGTTGTCTGCAATATCCGACACCGTGCCGATGATCAATCCCGCCGGATACACCCCCATGCCGGACGTGACCAAACGGTCTCCGAGAGCGATCCGGGCGTCCGCATCCAACATGTATCCCGTCAAACCGCCTCTGCCGTCTCCCGATGCGATTCCCAAATAATGTTCCGTGTCGCTCTTGTAAATTCGAAAGCTGAAGTTTGTGTTGGTATCCGTGACAGAGATCACCTTCCCAAAGCGCGGCCCGACCTCGCTGACACGGCCGATCAAGCCCAGTTCATTGACGACCACCGCTTCTTTGACGACGCCGGAACGGAGGCCGGCATCGATTGTGAAAATATTGAAAGGGCTGGATCCATCCATGGATATGATTCCGGAAGCAATTTTGAATTTACTCTCCTGTACAGCGGTGTAATTCAATGCCCCGGTCAGGGTTTTTAATTCTTCCAATTCAGCCCGGCTCAGCTGCAAATCCAAAATCTCCTCTTCCAACTCTGCGATGCGCCGGGTCAGCGCCTGATTTTCATCGACCAGAGATCGGAAGCCAAAGACTCCCTGTGTTCCGCGCTGCAAAATGTTTCCCATTCTTGTGACAGGCTTTTGTACCGCTGCCAGCACACCTTGCACTTCCAGTGCAAAAGGAGAATCTCCCGGGTTTCCGAAAGAAATCACAAGCATAACGGTAAGGAGCAGCGCAGAAAGCATAAAGCCCGTGAGAATCCCATGTTTTCTGATCCATTTAAACAAATCGTCTTCCCCTGTCTCAGCGTTCAGTATTTTCTGGAGGTCTGGGCATGATATCTCAATCTTGCAATATTCATGAGACTCTTTCCTGTTCCCTCCGCTACTGCAGTCATGGCATTCCCCGCCACAAGCACCTTGAGCCCGGTCTCCCGCTCCAACAGCACATCCAGTCCTCGCAGCAATGCGCCGCCGCCCACCAGGACCAAGCCGCTATCGGCAATATCCGATGCAATTTCTGGAGGAGATTGCTCCAGCGTTCTTTTAATGCCGTCCACGATGATCCGCACCGAATCCTCCAGCGCTGTTATGATGTCTGCAGACTGCACTTCTATGGAGGAAGGAAGCCCCGTGATTACATCCCGTCCTTTGGCGGTCATCGTTTTATCCCGGGCTTCCCCCGGAACGGGATAGGCATACCCCACACCGATCTTCAGCTTTTCAGCCAAGGCGATGCCGATCAGCAAATTATATTTTTTACGGATGAACGCAGCAATGGCCTCGTCCATCTTGTCTCCGCCGGAACGAATGGAATTGCTGCTGACAATATCCCCAAGGGATAAAATCGCGATATCCAAGGTTCCTCCGCCGATATCCACGACCATGCATCCTCTGGCCTCATCGATATCCAAGCCGGCGCCGATGGCCGCCGCCATGGGTTCCACGATCGTATAAACTTCCCTTGCACCCATCTGCCGGATCACTTCTTCCACCGCACGTTTTTCCACTTCGGTGACGCCGGAAGGGATCCCCACCACTGCGCGCAATTGCGTAAACAGCCGTTTCCGGGGAATGATTCTCTGCACGTATTCCCGCAGCATTGTCTGGGTCATCATGAAATCGGAGATAACCCCTTCCTGCAGAGGCCGGACGACGCGGATCCTTTCCGGCGTTCTGCCGCCCATCTCCTTTGCACGCTGGCCGGTTGCCAGCACTTTGTCGGTATATACGTCCACAGCGATCACCGACGGTTCGTCCAGGATGATCCCTTCCTCTTTCGCATAAATGAGTGTATTGGCTGTCCCAAGATCGATTCCGATGTCTCTCGTGTAGAAATTGAACATGCCCGGCTCCCTTTCCGCGTGCTCACGTTTGTCAAAGTATTTGCTGCTGCTTGAAACTGACGTATCGACCGTCTCCGATCACGACGTGGTCCAACACCTGGATACCCAGAATTTTGCCTGCATTGACCAATTGACTTGTTGTCGTCCGGTCCGCCTGGCTGGGTGTCGGATCTCCGCTGGGGTGATTGTGTATCAAAATGACCGCATTGGCCCCTTTTTTGATCGCTGTCTGAAACACTTCCCTGGGATGCGCAGCTGCCGAATGCAATCCTCCTACGGAAATGTCCTCCTTCATGATCAGCTCATTCTTGACATTCAAAAGCGCTACACGGAAGATTTCCTTTTTCCGGTAACGCATCTCTTCCATGCAAAGATCCGCCACTTTTTCCGGGGTGTCAAGTCTGATGCGTACTTCACCGGGACTGGCTGCGATCCGCCGCCCCAGCTCCATAGCGGCCACGAGCATGCAGGATTTTGCAGTGCCCACCCCTTTGATTTTCTGAAACTCCTCCGGCTGGCAGGACGTCAATCTCGACAGACTGCCGTTTTCCAGCGCCAGGACTCGTCCGGCCAGAGTCAATGCGGATTCCTTTCGGGTGCCGCTGGCGATGAGGGTCGCGATCAGCTCTGCATTGGACAGATCGGATACGCCCCGGGAAAGGATCTTTTCCCTGGGCAATTCATTTCGCGGCAGTTCTTTGAGCATGGGCCCTTTGTCACTGTTTGTTCTCATGGTCACTCCGTTTCCGAAGCACCCGTTCCCCCTTGACAAAATCAATGCCGAAACTATTTAATTCGTCTTTGATGGCGCCCAGAGGAAACCCGATCACGTTGTCTCTGGGACCGATGATATATTCCACATACGGCGCAAATCCGCCCTGGATCGCATAGGCGCCGGCTTTATCCATCGGCTCTCCTGTTGCGATATAGCGACGGATATCATCCGCAGTGTAATTTGTAAATTTCACCTGGGTTTCGCAGGCAAAAACACGGCGGATCCCCAAGGAATCGCTCACGAGGCAGACTCCGCTGTACACTGTGTGCATACGCCCCCGCAGAAAGCGAAGTATATCGAAAGCTTCTTCTTCCGATTCCGGTTTTCCGATGACCCGATCCGCATATACCACCGTATCCGCGGCAATGACCAGAGCCTTCCGGGCGCTTCTCTTCTCTTCTTTCAACAGTGTTTCCGCTGCCTGGGCTTTTTTGAGCGCCAGGCACATGACCATCTGTCGCGGCGTCAAATCGAGATGCACCGCTTCGTCGACTTCCGGAACCAGGATCTCCGGTTGTATTCCCATGTCGTGCAGCATCCCGATACGTCGGGGAGAGCCTGAAGCCAAAATGATGTGCATACCATATTTTACCATTTTATAACCGGTGCGCCAAGTCTTTTGTCGCAAGATACAGTTCGTCGAAAATTGCCTGATATGTTTGATAACTTCTGTGCCTGTCCGAATCGGGGTTGTAATACGGTCCTTCTTTCACCAGAGCAGTCAGTTCTCCGTAATCGGAAAAATAGTGAATTCCCATCGCGGCCATCATCGCATCCCCGAAGCTTGCACCGATGGTGTTTTGCGGTGTACGTATCGTCTCGCCGGTGATGTCGGCAATGAGCTGAAGCCACAGGGGATTCTTCGTTCCGCCGCCGGTCGCCATGATTTTATTCATCGGGACCCGGTGCTCGCGAAAGATCCGAAAATGCTGATTGATGGCGTACCCCACAGATTCCAAAGCGCTTTTGTAAAGGTGTGCCCGGGTGTGCTCCAGCGTAAGTCCGAAAATCGCCCCTTTGGCCAGAGGATCGTTGATGGGCGTTCGCTCTCCCGCAAAATAGGGCAGCGTGATGAGTCCGTTGCTGCCGGGGGGGACAGCTTCGACGCCTTTCAGCATCAGTTGATACGCATTCGTTCCACTGCTCTGTGCTTCGCGGACCGCATCGGAAAACAACTGGTCCCGGTACCATCTTGTGAGCGTGCCGGCCGTGTTTGTCCCGGCTGAGATATCGAAAGTGCCCGGAATAATAAATTCTTCCCTCCAGATGCGGTCGTCATTCACCAATCGATCCGTACAAAGAAACATATAGACGGAAGAGCCGATTTGCAGCATCATGTCTCCGGGTTCCAACACACCTGCGCTGATGGCTTCCGCTCCGGAATCATCCGTGCCGACGATAACCGGGGTCCCTTCTTCCAAACCTGTTTCGGCCGCCGCTTCCGCAGTGACCCGGCCCGCCACATCGATCGTCGACAGCACTTCGGCCAGCTGATCCGGCCTGCAGATCGGCGCACACAGTGCTTCGTCCGGTGTGCCGTCCCGCCGGTACAGCGGATTGAAGCTGGACAGTCCCAAAAACCGATCCACGGTATATCGTCCCGTCAGTTTTGCGGTGAGATACGAAGATCCGGTGAGAAACTTGTGCGTTGCGGCATAGACTTCGGGCTCTTTGTTCTTGATCCAGAGAATTTTCGGCATCACATCGCTGGAGCACAGCGGACGGCCGTACCAGGCTTTGATCTGCTCCGGACCGTACAGCTCGGTCAATTGCTCCATTTCGTCCGTCGCCCGGGCATCGATCCCATACAGGATCGCTTTGCGCAGCGGCCGGCATGCTTCATCCACCGGCAGACAGTCTGCTCCCAGTGCACTGGCGCCGACGGCCTTGATATCTTTGGCATCGATGCCGCTCTGTTGAAGGAGATCCCGGCTGATTGCACAGAAATCGTGCCACCAGACCGCCTCCGCATCGTGTTCAAAGTGATTGGGTATGGGATTTTCCATCCCATGAGGATGAGCGGAAACAGCGATCACTTCAAAGTTTTGATCGACGAGCACCCCTTTGCTTTCGAATGTACCCGTATCGATCCCCATAAAATAATCCATAAACACTCCTATTCCAGCATAGCGCGAACCGCATCGATCGCCTTTTTCCCATAAAGTCTCGGCTCCCGAATGTAGGCTGTGACCAACTCGATCGTGGCCGTCCCCTCGTATCCTATATATTTCAATTCCTGCATCGCTTCTTTCAAAGGCATGATCCCCTCTCCGGGCAGTACGTGCGTTTCATCTGCACCGTTGGAATCCACGATATGCAGATGCTGAAGTTTTCCTCCGATCTTGTCGAAATAGGCAAAGATGCTTTCATCCTGGACGAAGGGAGCGACGATGTCCAGCATCCCCACCAGGTTCTCCGACGGAATGCGTTCGAACAACTGGACCATATCATTGGCGTTCTTGAGCACATTGGTTTCCCAGGGGGTGGTCGTTTCCATCAGTATTTTGTGTCCGATGCTCTCTGCATAGGTCGTGAGCTCCCGGATGGTTTTGACCAGCCGTCCCCACATCTCTTCGTACGTGGCATAGTAGCCGGCATGGCCGGTGCTCACCAAAGTCCATTCCGCGCCCATGGCTTTGGCCATATCGAAACAAAGCTTCAGATAGTCCACCGCATCCTGCCGTTGCGCTTCGGAGCCGATCATATAGTTAAAGGGGTAGTTGTTGGCCTCCGGGGAATATCCTTTGACCGGCATTTCATACCGGTCGATCAAGCGCAGGATCTCATGGATCTCTCCGTTTTTCAGATCCGGAGCATACCCGCTGGGTCTGCCTCCCCACAGCTCCACATAATCGTACCCGAACCGCTTTGCATCTTCGAAAGCGTGTTCGATCGGGTTCCTCTGATAGCCGGAAGTAAACAATCCGATCAACATATCCGTTCCTCTCTTTCTTGACTGTGGCTCCCCGCTCCCCGTCCCGGAAGCGATGCGAACTTTTTTTCAGTATAGCACAGAAGCGCTTCTGCAGTACAGTACTAATCCGGAGTTTAAGGGTTCCTATTTGCTGTCCGCTGCGCTATAATATAGCTGTTTTACAGAAAGGATATCCTATGGCACGATTGACCCCTTTTTCGATCATTCATCCGAAACCGGAATATGCGGCTTCCGTATGCGCTCCGCCTTACGATGTGGTGGACAGGCAGGAAGCGCATCGTCTCGCAGAGGGAAATCCCTACAGTTTTCTTCGCATATCCCGATCTGAAATAGAACTGCCGAAAGAAACAGACCCCTACGCTCCGGTCGTTTACGAGCGCGCCCGAGACAACCTGAAAAGATGGCTGGATCAAGGAATCCTTGTACGCGAACCCGGCGACTGTTATATGATCTATCGACAGACTTCTGGAAAGCGCATCCAGACCGGAATCGTGGGCTGTGCTTCCATCAGCGACTACGAAAACGATCGGATCCGGAAGCACGAAGTGACCCGGGAAGAAAAAGAACAGGACAGGACGCAGCACTTCACGATATGCAATGCCCATACCGAACCGGTCTTCCTTACCTATCGAAGCAGCCACGGGATCGACGTGACGATTAAAAAATGGATCGCCGAACACGACTGCCTGTTCGACTTTTACGCTTCCGACGGCGTGCGGCACCAGGTATGGCTCGTGAATGAAGCAGGGGCTGTTGAAGTGCTGTCCATGATCTTCGAAGAAGTTCCTTATCTGTACATCGCCGACGGTCATCATCGGGCAGCGTCCGCTGTGACGGTCGCCCGGAACCGTCGATCCGAGGGAAAAGGTTCACCGAATCTTGGGGAGGAGGGTTTCCTGGCTGTCTGCTTTCCTACGTTTGATCTTGAGATCATGGATTACAACCGATTGATCCGGGATTTGAACAAATTGACGGTAACAGAATTATTGTATACCATAGAGCAGGCCGGCTTTCGAATCAAAGAAATCAGCGAACCTGTGCGAAAGCCTGCGGGCAAAGGCTCCTATGCGATGTATCTCCAAAGGAAATGGTACTCCCTGCAAGCCTCCGAAGATTTTCATACGGGAGATCCCATCGCCGATCTGGATGTATCGATCCTGCAGGATCGCATTTTAGCGCCTGTATTGGGAATCCGGGACCCCCGAACAGATCCTCGCATCGACTTTGCGGGCGGCATACACGGCCTGCAGGAATTAAAGCGCCGTGTGGACTGCGGCGACGCCGCCGTGGCATTTGCCCTGCATCCCGTGAGCATGGACGAACTGCTTTGCGCGGCTGATGCAGGTCAAATGATGCCGCCCAAATCCACCTGGTTCGAACCCAAGCTGGCCAGCGGCCTTTTTATTCACGCGCTGGACGAATGAGCCCGACCAAAGATGTCAAAACCGCCTTCGCCGCTTGCAAGCGGCGAAGGCGGTTTTATCATTGAAAAGATTTAAAAGCACGCCTATGCTTCGTAGACCACTTTCCCCCCGCAGAGGGTCATTTTGACTTGAATATCCTTGATGCTGTGGGGATCCGCCTCACAGATGTCTTCCGCCAGCACAACCAGGTCCGCAACCTTTCCGACCTCCAGTGTTCCCTTTCGGTCCTCGTCAAAGGATGCATACGCCGCCTCATAGCCAAACATGCGGAGCGCTTCGTCCAGAGACAGCCGTTCTTCCGGCATCCAGCCGTTTTCGGGACCGCCGGTCAGTTTCTCTCTTGTGACGCCGATCTGAATGTTTTCCAGCACATCAAACCGTTCCACCGGCGCATCCGAACCGCCGGAAGAATGGATGCCCATCTTGATCAAGGTTTTCCAAAGATAGGAGGTGCTCTCCCGCTTCTTTCCCACTCTTGGCGCTACGATATCCATATCAAATCCGCAGAAAACCGGCTGGACCATTGCGATCATGTCCAACTTCTTCATCCGCTCCAAAATATCCATGTCTGTGATCTGCAGATGGATGATACCGTGGCGATGATCTTTTCGGGGATTCCGTTTCAGTGCATACTCCACAGCATTGATCACCATATCCGAGGCTCTGTCTCCGATGCAATGGGTCACGGACGGAAGTCCCGCATCATGGGCCAGACTCACCATTTGGTTCAGTTCATCCTGATCGTGCATCATGATGCCCCGTTCTCCGGGATATCCTTCATAATCCTCCCGCAGCAAGGCAGTCCGAGCCCCCAGAGAGCCGTCCTGGAATATTTTGATCGCCGAGATTTTGAACCGATCTCCGGTACATTCCTTATAGAGCCCGCTGTCCAGAAAGACTTTCAGGTCCTCGGGCGTTGCGAAGCTGGCCTGATTATTGATACGCATATTCAGCTTTCCCTGTGCTTCCAAATTGCGGTATGCCGCCGAAATCGTCCGCCAGTCTTTTCCCGGAAGCGAAAGAAAGTCATCGGTCTGTACCGTGGTGATCCCCGCCCGGTTCATCCGTTCCACACCGTAGAGGATCATGTCTTCGATCTCATCCTGTGACGGCGGCGCCATGATCTCATAGCTGATCTTCAGCGCGGCTTCTTTGAACAGTCCTTTCTCCGGCTCGATCTTGTCCATCATATTTTTGGCTTTGGGATGCGCCAGCATCATTTCCGTGGCCAGGGAATTGGCAGCGGCGAT
>JAAYDG010000188.1 GCA_012729355.1 Clostridiales bacterium | reverse complement strand
CGTTTCCCAGCCATCACGGCATCCGAGGGCAGGAGACGAACGTAGCCGAATACATCCATGCTTTATTCACAAGGGAAGGCATTGCTTCGGAAATCGTTCCGGTGACGGACGACCGTTGCAATGTGATTGCTAAAATCCCGGGTGACGGAAACGGAAGAACGCTCCTGCTCACCGGGCACATGGACACGGTTCCACCTTACGGCATGCCCGACCCTTATGAAGTCAAAGTGAGCGGAGATGTGTTGAAGGGACGCGGGGTCGTGGACATGAAAGGCCCTCTGATGTGTATGGTATATAGCATGATTGCAATACAGAGATCTGGGATTAGTCTCAAAGGGGATCTAATCTTTGCAGGCGTGATTGGGGAAGAAGAAAACAGTCCTGGGACTATCGATTTGATTGAGAAAGGGATTCGGGCAGATGCAGCCATCGTCGGAGAGCCCACGAATCTTGATGTCTGCGTCGCCCACCGGGGACTGGAATGGTTTGCCTTTCGATTTCTGGGCAAGACGGTCCACGGCGGTGCTCAACAGGACGGGGTCAATGCCATTTTGATGGCTTCCAATTTCATTCAAAGGGTGGAGGTGAAGCTGAAGCAGAAAATCAAAGAACAGATCCATCCGCTCATTGGAAGCTCCTCCATGAACTACGGGGTTATCAACGGAGGAACACAGCCGAGCACCGTGGCGGGAGACTGCGTGCTGATGATCGACACCCGATGGGTGCCGGGGACCCGGTATGAGGATTTTGTAGAAGAATATCTGGATATCCTCGACGAGTTGTCGGCGGAAGATCCCACGTTCCACTGCAGGATGGAAGTGATGGAATCCAGCGCGATGAAAGAAGGATACGTCCACGAAGCGCTGGAGACCGATGTGGATCACGACGTGATCAAGATCATCAAGGCGAAAGCCAAAGAAGTGACGGACAACGTTCCGGAAACGACTTGTTTTTCCGCGTGGTCGGACGCAGGTCTTTTGAGCAGCTACGCGCATATCCCGACGATCCTGTTTGCGCCGGGGGATATCAAAACGGCGCATTCTTCGGAGGAGCAATTGGAGATCGATCAGATTTTGCCGGCCACATACATTTACGCATTGAGTGCGATCGAGTTCTGCAACGGTCAGAAGGAGGTGGGATAAACGGGCAGACGAAAGGAAGTCGTTATCAGTAAGAGCATTGAGCGGAGCAGAAGAGCTTCCAGTCATAGCAAAAAGGAGGATCAAAATGAACAGTGGAGGAAATGTGGATAACGTTAAAAAAAGACCACACTTCAGAGTGCCGCATGTATATGTGTTGCTGTTTTTCATCATGGCCGCGGCCGCGATCGCAACGTATATTTTACCTGCAGGCCAATTTGAACGAATTGTAGACGAAGCAACAGGCAGAACGATTATCGACCCGAATTCATTCCATTATATTGAAAGCGCACCCGTCAGTTTTTTCTTTCTGTTTAAATCGATTCCGCTCGGGATTCGAGCAGCTGTTGATGTCATCTTCATGGTCGTATTGACCATGGCTGGTATGGAGATCATCAACCAGACCGGAGCCTTGAAAATTGCCATTGCCAATATGATCAAAGCGATCAAAGGCAAGGAATATTTCCTCCTCATCATCGTGGGGTTGGTCTTCACCGCTATCGGCGCTTTTGTCGGATGGGCAGAAGGAATCATGATGTTTGTTCCCATCGGGGTGGCGTTGTCCATCGCCATGGGGTTTGATGCGCTGGTTGGATTTGACATCGTTACACTTATGGCCGGCATGGGATTTGCCGTTGGTGTCACGAATATCTATACCGTCGGTGTGGCCCAGGGCCTCCTGGGCCTGCCGCTGTTTTCCGGATTGGGATTCAGGATGGTCATGCTGATTGTTCTGACGATCGTATCCTTCCTCTGGATCCTGCGATATGCAAAGAAAGTGAAAGAAAACCCTGCAGCCAGCCACGTGAGCGATCTTCATCTGGACATCGAAGAGATCGATCTGGAGAATCCCGGCGAGTTTACCCTGCGGCACAAACTGGTCCTGGTGACTCTCGTTGCCGGATTTGTGGCAGCCGTCTACGGATGCCTGAAGCTGGGCTGGTTTATGGTTGAAATTGGCGCATGCTTTACGCTGGCAGGCGTGATCGGTGGTCTGTTTGCCGGGATGAACTTGGATGAGATTGCAGAAAATTACGGTCTTGGCGCTAGGAAAATAATCAGTGCCGGCATCACCATCGGGCTGGCGAGAGCGATTCTGGTAATTCTGGAGCAGGGACTGATCGTAGATACGATTATCTTCTACCTGGCCAACATGGTGCAGAGCCTGCCCACATCCTTAACGGCGCTGGGCATGTATCTGATCCAGGTTATCATCAATACGTTTATCCCGTCCGGAAGCGGACAGGCCGTTGTGACGATTCCCATTCTGGGACCGTTGGCGGAGATCATCGGTTCCCAGCAGCAGGTCGCTGTTATTGCGTATCAGCTGGGTGACGGATTTACCAACCGGATCATTCCTACCTCGGCCGCACTCATGGGTGGTTTGGCCATGGCGGGCGGGATCCCCTGGAGCCGCTATGCGAGACATGTGGCGCCCATCATGGGGATTTGGATCGTGATCGGCGGCATCTTCGTGATCATTGCGGATATGTTGGCGCTCGGACCGTTCTAGAAAGCAAATGAAACAATCGGCTGGCAATCTGACAGCTTGG